>JBEEMU010000322.1:0-4814 GCA_041192485.1 Bacteroidota bacterium
AAAAAATAGCCGAGCCTTGTTTATTTATTCTTTATCACTATCATATATCAATATTTAATCAATGAAATTTAATGCCGCATGGTGGACAAGCGCAGTAGTTGTAGCGTCTATCGTTAGTGCAAATGCACAAGAAAAAGCACCCGATAACTGGTTTAATTTAGACCAAAATTCGGGCAAAGTGTCTGGCTTAGGTACTGAAAAAGCGTATCAAGACTTGTTGAAAGACATGAAGCCGACCCGCGTCATCGTTGGCGTATTAGACTCGGGCGTGGAAGTAGATCACGAAGACCTCAAAGGAAAAGTGTGGGTGAACGAAAAAGAAATCCCGAATAATGGCAAAGATGACGACGGAAACGGCTACATCGATGACGTGAATGGCTGGAACTTCTTGGGCGGAAAAGGCGGCAAAAGCGTCTTGCATGAAACCCTCGAAATGACCCGTTTGTATGGCGAACTCAAACCGAAATACGACGGTAAAAAAGCGGAAGACATGAAGGGCAAAGCTGATAAAGCCGCTTTCGCTCTCTGGGAGCGCGTAAAAAAAGAGTATGAAGCAGAGCAAACCGAAACGACCGCGACTTTGACGATGGTAGAGGGTTTGCTAAAAAGCGAAACGGAATTATTTGCAAAAGCAAAGAAAAAACTTGGCGTTGAGAAACTCACCAAAGAAATTCTGGCAACTATCGCCGACGACGATACGGAGCTGGGCGGCGATAACAAGAAAAAACTCCTCAAAATTGTGGGCAGCACAGGCGAAGAAGCGCGTATCAAACGCTTAAAAGACGGTGTTGTAAGTTTAAATGATAAAATTAAATTCCAATTAGACCCTAAGAACAGTATCCGCAAAGACGTTATCGGCGACGACCCCAACGACCTTTCTAACCGTTTTTATGGCAATAATGACGTAGAAGGCCCCGACGCTTCGCACGGCACACACGTTTCGGGCATCATTGCGGCCAACCGCAATAACACGCTCGGTATGAAAGGCGTGTGCAACGACTGCGTAATCATGTCGGTTCGCTGCGTTCCCGACGGCGACGAAGCCGATAAGGACGTAGCAAATGCTATCCGCTATGCGGTAGATAATGGCGCATTAGTGCTTAATATGAGCTTTGGTAAAGCCTATCCGAAACACAAAAAATATGTGGACGAAGCCTTGAAATATGCCGCTAAAAAAGACGTACTTTTAGTACACGCCGCCGGCAACGAAAGCCTTAATAAAGACGAAACCCTAAACTATCCGAACCGCTATTTCGACGACAACCGCAAATGTGAAGGCAAAAACTGGTTAGACATCGGCGCAATGACTTGGCATAACGACGAGCATTTGCCTGCCTCTTTCTCTAACTACGGCAAAAAAACGGTTGATGTATTTGCCCCAGGCTTCGAAATTTACTCGACGATACCCGACGGTAAATATGCCAGTTTCAGCGGTACCTCGATGGCGGCTCCAACCGTGGCAGGCGCAGCAGGCTTATTGCTAACTTATTTCCCGACGCTCTCTTCGGAGCAGGTAAAGGAAATCATTATGAAATCGGCGCATAAAAACGACACGGAAGTTCTCGTTCCAGGCGAAGATGCCAAAAAAGTGAAGTTCAGCGACCTCTCTATCACGGGCGCAACTGTCGACCTCTATGAAGCTATCAAATTAGCGAAA
The DNA here is from genome assembly GCA_041192485.1 of Bacteroidota bacterium. GTDB lineage: Bacteria > Bacteroidota > Bacteroidia > Chitinophagales > Saprospiraceae > JBEEMU01. Next base: position 1,658 of record JBEEMU010000322.1, read on the forward strand.
ACCTATAAAGGTAAACGCAAAATGAAAAAGTAATAAGTCGTAAAATAGCTACTAAAAAGGAGCTACTTGTATCAAATGATGCAAGTAGCTCCTTTTTTTGTGTAGAAATAAAAGGTCATACGCCCCAAAAAGCGTATGACCTTTTTTATACTAAGTACCCATAGCGAAATAAACACGATTATCATTACCGTAGGATATCCCATTTTACAGGCTTCAAAATCGTCATTATTTATACACTGCTAACTTATAAATGCAAATTCTCGGTTTCTGTCGTGACAGAGATTGAAAGAAAGCTCTCCAATTTATTTTTGAAGTAGGCTTATAATCGAGTTTAAATGTGTTATTTCTTTTTTAAACCCTTCGTTCTCGGTGCGTAGCCGCATGAGTTCCACTAATATTTCTACCTCTTCTTTTGTTGAGTTAATAATAGTGCCTGTTCCCGCCGAACCATTGCTAACATTCCCATTGATATAAACCATGCCGCCTTCGCCAAACGATAACAGCTCCAATATGCTCACCTTCAATACTTCGGCTATTTGCTCTAAACGAGCGTATTGCACGTTTGTTTCTTCGCGCTCTATTTTCGAATACGCATTTAGCGAAATACCAAGCATTTCCGCCATATTATCTTGCGAATAGTTTTTTAATGTGCGCATATTTCTAATTTTAGCACCGATAGTCATAATAAAAAGGCCATTAGTTGGTAAAAAGATGATTGAAGGTTGTTTAAATACCCTGTTTGAGTTGGTAAGATATATCAGAAAAAAGGTAGATATTTGCAGTAGAATTATTCGGCAAGGGTACGGTATTTTAAATCATATTTGTAGTCGTTATAAAATAATTTATAGATTTATTTTTTGAAATATATAGCGAGTTTATTTTCTCTCAATTCCTATAAACTGAAAACAATTTATATATTAACCAGTTCATCATTTTTTTAACCTTTTTATCTTTAAACTATGAGAATGATATCTTCTCTATGGTGGAAGCTTTTTTTAACAAAAGCCTTTTACTGTGGCCTTTCAATAGGCTTTTTTACTGCGTTTTCTATGGCACAGGCAACGCTTAATCCGCTCGAACCAGAAGCTGACCCTTGCACTATTGCGGTGGCAGGCGTGAATACTTGGACGACGAACATGGCAGCGTGGACAGCAAATGCTACCATTAGTACAGACTGGATTGTTCCTACGGGGCAAACAATGATTATTGGTACGGCTGTTGCTGGGAGCAATACGACTATCAAATTTTTGCCTTTTGCAAAAATAACAGTACAACCTGGCGGCAAACTGATAGTTAGAAACGCCACTTTGACAAGTACTTGCTCTAATAATAAATGGCAGGGCATTATTTTACAGGGTACAAATGACCCTAATAGCACTACCGATAATTTTCACGGAGTTGCTGAAATTTCTAATAGTACCCTATCAAGTGCGGATATTGCAATACAAAGCGGAGCCGATATTGCACAAACTAACACAGGTGGAGGCATTGCACGGGTAACGAATACGACATTCCTAAATAACGCTCGTTCCTTTTTTATCCCCGCAGCAGGCGTATTAGCGTGGCCTACCTCTTCCTATTTTTATCATTGTTCCTTTTTATTAGATAACACCTTTAGCATTAGTGACCGAGCGAACGCCTTAGTAGGAGATAGGTTGTATCCACCGTCTAACCAAATTACTGTTAGCTTTGTGGCAGGCTTAGTCATAAAAGGGTGTTATTTTAAAAATGGAATTACTACCTTTCCTTGGCCTTTTGCTTCAATGGTTTATCATAAAACATTAAAAGCTATAGATTGTATAGAATCGAGCATAACCGTTGATGAGTACCCTTCGGTCGATGGCATAATACCCTGCCGCTTTCTTGGGTTCGATTATGGTATTTATATAGCAGGCATCGCAAGGTATAGAACAGCTGGCGTGGCCGAGCCTACGCTTATTTTGCACTGTGAATTTGGCGATGCCACACACAACGTAAACAATCCCATACTGAATAAAGGCATTTATACCGTTCCGATGTTTTGCCGCCAAAATTATGTTGAAAATATGAAAGTCATGTACAACAAGTTTTACTTGCCCGAAGTAAGTGCAGACCCCGATATCACAAGATATGGCGCGTATTTTGATTATTTTCCAGCAACTAATAAAGTAGCGCATAATGTGCTGGAAGGGCAAAGTAACAAAAAAATAGGCTGTACAGGGTTCTGTTTCAATAGAAGTTATGGCACGGATAAAGTAATTACCAATAACACCTTTCGTAGAACGCTGGCAGGAGTAGTAACATTTGGAAAAAATCGCAGTGCTGACGGCATAACGGGGCTGCACTTTCGTTGCAATACCTTTGAAAGTAATGCCTTTTGGGATATTGTTGTCATGGAAGATGTAACAGATCCAACGATGCCTAATCCAGGTATTAAAAACCTGCAAGGAACAAATATTCTGGGCAACAGTGCCGCCCCTGCTAATAATGTATTTACTGCGGGCTTACAACCTATTAGCTTAGATAATGCAGGTGGGAACTTTTGGTATTATCAAGCTCAAAATAATGCGACTAATTTTCGAATTCAACCACGAGTAAATTCACAAAATGGCACACCTTCGCTTGTCAGCGTATATCCTGTTAGTAGTACTACATTCACAGGCGTAGGTACAGCAACAGTAGGCACAAGCTCTTGCCCCCTATACCCGCAAATGACAGGTGGTGGCGGAGATAATTCGCTGACAATGGGGGCTGCGTGGCAAACCCGAGTAGATGCGTTAGCTTTAAAGGGCATTTATACCAATCAGTTGCAGCAATTAGAAGATGGCGGCAACACACCTTTGACTGAAAACGAGGTAGCGATGACGCAATTGCAAGATGCCTACGCCCTTTATGCCGATTTAATGGCAAAAACACCTTACTTATCGGAAGAAGTGCTACAAGCATTAGCCGAAAAAGAAAACTTTCCGCCTGCTTTGCTACGCGATATACTCGTGGCGAATAAGCATGCAGGTAAAAGTCGTGAAGTCTGGGAGAAATTAGAAAACCGAAGCACCCCGTTGCCCGAATACATGATACAGCAAATAAAAGACGCTGCCGAAAGCGGTATGAGTGGCAAAGAGTATTTGGAAATGCAAATAGCTAACCAAGAAACGCGCTTTCAAGCAGCTTTAACGAC
>JBEEMU010000323.1:0-5336 GCA_041192485.1 Bacteroidota bacterium
GCGTGTATCAGTTGCGGAATGGGCGCGTTTTGTTCTGCACAACCGACCATTCTCATGTGAACGATATGGTGAAAGCAGGCGTACTTACGCCCGAACAGGCCATCGGACACCCGCAGCGAAACATCATCACGCGAGCGGTGCAAGGCACACACAAACGCACCTTGCCCGATGTGGCGATACTCACGGATATACAAGCAGGCGACTATTTTTTCCTTTGCACCGACGGTATTTTAGAATCGGTCAGCGATGAAATGCTGGCGCAAATAACCGCCACAAACACAAGTGATGCGCAAAAAATTCAGGCAATTCAGGCAATATGCAACGACAATTCGCGCGATAATTTCTCGTGCTACCTCGTGCCTATTAAAACTGCCGAAGGCGCAGCTGTGATAGATGCAATTGATGCCGAATTAGCCGCTGATGCCGAAAATACGGTGCTGCCTGCACCCGATGATACAGCTAAAAATAAGAAAGCTATCGCTTGGTTTTCAAAGGAACAGCCGCAAGCGCTCGTTGAGGAAACGCCAAAGCCGCCAAAGAAAAGCATTGTTTTGCCGCTTTTGCTCGGGTTAGTCGGCGTGCTTGCTTTGGCGGTGGGCGGCGCGTGGTTTTATCAAGATAGTAAAAAGTCAGTAGAACAGGAGGAGAGTGCCATCGCGAAAGCGAAAGCGAAAAAGGATAGTTTAGCGAAAGCGGATAGTTTAGCGAATGCGAAAGCGGATAGCAAAAAAGCGAAAGATTTTGGATCGATAAAAGACGCGGAAAAAGAAGCCGCAAAGAAAAAAAATAAAGCTGGTGGTTCTAAAAACACTGCGGCTGTAACAGGCAAAAGTGGGCAAAAACCAGTAACAGGAAGGGAAGTAAAAACGCAGCTTTCCGAAGGTACAGAAAGTAGTGCAACGCCGACTGGTAAAAAGGAAAATCAAGCCGCCGCCGCCGCTAAATTAGTGCTGGATAAAGCAGCAAAAGATAAAGCAGCAGCAGATAAAGCAGCAAAAGATAACGCAGCAAAAGATACATCAAATGTAGCTAATTAGTAAGGGATATACTCCAAGTAGCACAAATTGGGGCGGTGAGGTTTATCTCGTCTGTTTCATCTACATAGAGATAAATTCCAACTCGTCCGAACCAGTCGCCTCAACCAACTTAATCAATAAAAAACAAATGAACCTACCAACCACGATAAACGGCTACACGCTTAAACAGCCGCTCGGCAAAGGCGGTATGGCAACGGTGTATGCGGCGCAAAACTCGCTCGGAAAGCAAGCCGCCGTCAAAATGCTGCACAGCGAATACTACGGTAATGCGCAAATACGCACGCGCTTCAAGCAAGACGCGCTAATTATGGCGCAACTCAAACACGTTAATATTCGCGAGGTTTACGACTTTGTGGAAGGCGCGGGTTACGATGCGATTGTTATGGAGTACTTGGAGGGTTACGCGCTCGATGAGGCGCTGCAAAAGCAAGGCAAAATGAAGGAGGGCGCGGCGTGTAGGTGCATCGCACAAGCCGCCGAGGGCTTGGATTATGCACATAGTCAGGGTTTTGTGCATCGGGATATAAAGCCCTCAAACTTGTTTTTAACGAAAGACGGGATTGTGAAAATCATCGACTTCGGTATTGCAAAAATAAGCGGCGATGCACAGGATTTGACGCGCACGTCGATGCAAATTGGTACACCTTCGTATATGTCGCCCGAACAAATACAAACGCCGAAGGACGTTGATGCCCGTAGCGATACTTATTCGCTGGGGGTCACGCTGTTTACGCTGCTGAACGGTCGGAAGCCTTACGACGAAAAAACGGATTCCGATTTTACGATTCAAACTAAAATTGTGAAGGAAGCCCTGCCGTTTTTACCCTCTATTTCTGCAAGAACGAATAATGCCATTCAAACGGCAACGCAAAAAGATAGACAGGCGCGACCGCAAAATATCGCAAGCTGGGCGAAGGCTTTATCAAATACGCTTAGTTCGGCTGCCGATGATACGGTTATTACAGACGTAACGGTACTCGATGCGCCCGATAGGAGTGGCAAAAAACCGCACTATCAGCCGCAATCGCAAGGCCAATCTTACGGCAATTCGGCTTCTATTGCGCAAAAGCGCGGCGGGTCGATAACAAGCTATACCGAAACAGAGTCGTTTTGGTCGTGGAATGGCCGTATTAATAGAATGACCTACTTTTTAAGAAATCTTGCCTTGGCTTTTTTATTTGGAATACCATTTTTGATACTTTCCTCTCATAGTAGCGAGATTGAAGATGCTGCTGTACCTGTACTTACATTAATAATAGCTATTCCTTGGTTTATTTTAACAACTATACAGGCTATAAAACGTTGGCATGATACCAATCTATCGGGTTGGATGACGATTTTTAATTTAATACCTTATATAAATATTATATTTACAGGAACTTTGCTATTTGGAAAAGGAACAAGCGGAGAAAATAAGTATGGTACGGAGCCGTAGTGAGGTAAAATGTTTCGTTTTTTTAAATAAACTTGAAATCTTACAGGTTTTCGAAACCTATATTACAAATTATAATTATTTTATTTTACTATTATGAATCGAAATATAATAGCTATGGCGATTACATTCGTAGCTTGTTGTGCATTTGTTTTGCAACAACCTAAACCTAATTACCGAATTAGCAAGGCTGACTTGGAAGGCGGTTTTGAAGCAGCCTGCTTTTCGTCGCCTAACGATGAGTTTTTATATAATGGTGCAAAAGCGGAAGCTATTACCTTAGATATAGTGTTCCCGATAAGCAGTGCCGATGAGAAGCAGGTTGGAATGCAATCGCATAAAGAGCAACAAAAAAAATTGAAATTCGTGAATGATGCCCGTTTGCAGAAATTACGGGCGTTGCTTGCACAAATAAAGCCGCATATATTCCGAAAGGAGGCGAAGTATCAGGTTTTCTTAATAGAAGACAAGGCTATAAATGCATTTACGACTATCGGCGGCTATATTTACGTCACTACGGGCATTATGAACGCGCTGCAAAACGACGACGAGCTGGCGATAGTGCTTGGGCATGAGATAGGGCATAATGAAGCGGCGCACACCAAGCGGTTTTTGCAACGCAGCGCGCCCGCAATCATAGCAGGAAAGCAGGGCGGCGATGCAATACAAGTTTGCGTGAATATATTAAGCATGACGCTTATCGCATTTAATCAGCCGCAAGAGTTAGAAGCCGACCGCTATGGCTTCTATTTTGCCTACAAAGCAGGCTACAACCCGCTTTTAGGGCTTGAATTTTGGAAACGCATGGCAAAAAAGGAGCAACCAAACGATATAGAAAAGCTGTTTCGCTCGCACCCGTATTCTGCGCAACGATATACTTGCGGCAAGGCGTTTTTGAAAAAACATACAAACTGATATATTAATTACAAACTATTAAAACATACAAATGATACTCCTTTGTTTATTAAAAAATAAGCAAGAAATTGCTCGTTTCTCGCTTTCCGAAGAGCAAACCCTCACGATTGGCCGCGAGGGCGCAGATATACGGGTTGATGATACTCAAAAACTTGTTTCACGGGCGCATGGGCTTGTTTTTACGAAAGATGGCGGCGTATTTTTTACCGACACCTCTTCGGGCGGGAGCTTTTATAATGCCGTACATTTTAAAAATAAGACCATCGAGATACAAAAAGGCGAGGGTATTGTAGAATTAGCGAAAAGCGGCTATGAAATTAAGGTTTCGATGGTGGCAAAGCAGGCAGAAAACAGGTTTAAAGGCTTTGAAAACCCAGAAATTGGCAGTTATTTGACGCTTTTAAATCAGAAAGGGCGGCTGACGATTGGGCGCGATAGCGGTTGCGATATTTGCTTAGATGCGATGACTATTTCGCGGCAGCACGCCTATATAGAACGAAGCGGTAGTGGTTTTATTTTATACGATAAATCTAAAAATGGCGTGTTCGTAAACGGGCAGCGCATCGATAAGCAACAGGCGATAAAGGATTCAGATGCCATTCAGTTGGGTTCGTTTCAGTTTAGCTTGGTGGGCAAACTCTCTAATCGGCGCACCGACAAGTCTGCAACGGCAATTGAGGTTCGTCATTTAGAAAAGGTGTATTTTGATAAAGAAGGAAAGCCGAAAGCGGCGCTTCACCCGATTAGTTTTAAAATACCTTCGCAGCAATTTGTTGCGCTGATGGGGCCTTCGGGCTGTGGCAAAAGCACACTCTTGAAATGTATGAATGGCGATAGCCCTGCTACGAAAGGGCAAGTTTTTATAGAAGGTTTAGAATTAAATACAGCGAATTTTGAGCTTTTAAAAAGAAATATTGGCTATGTGCCGCAAGATGATATTGTGCATCGCGAGCTTAGTATCAACGATACCTTGTATTATGCGGCAAAATTGCGCATGGCAGAAGACGTAAGTGATGCCGAAATTTCAAAACGCATCAGTGATGTCTTGAAAACGCTGAATATACGGGAAAGTACCCCCCTTGAAGATGCGAAATTGCGCAATAAACCGCTTTCTGCCCTGTCGGGCGGACAGCGAAAACGCATTTCTATTGCCGTAGAATTGCTGACAAAGCCGTCTATTCTGTTTTTAGATGAGCCAACTTCGCCCTTAGACCCGCAAACTATCGACGAGTTTTTAGATAGCATTCGCAACCTAACAAACGAGGGAACGACGGTAGTAATGGTGACCCATAAACCCGACGATTTGGAGTATATAGACACGATTATGATGCTCGGAACGGGCGGTTACACCACGTTTTTTGGTACAAAAACCGAGTTATTGCCCTATTTTTCGCAAACGAAAGTGTCGAAAGTGTATGAAACATTGAGTAAAAGCGACCAAGCACAGCGATTATACCACACCTGGATAAATGCAAACCCCGACCACAGTCAAATCATGCAGCATAGGCGCACTCGTGGGTTTAAACGCCCAAAAATAGAGTCGTCTGTGCGGCAATTGCGCTGGCTTTCGCAGCGTTATTTCCATTTAAAATGGAATGATAAAGAAAACATTGGCTTGCTATTGGCGCAGCCGATTATTATCGGGATACTCATGAGCTTTATTTTTGCGCATTTAACGGTTGGCGCTTTGTTTTTATCAGCTATTTCTGCCATTTGGTTTGGCGTAAGCAATGCAGCGAAGGAAATAGTAGATGAGCAGTATATTTATAAACGCGAGCGTATGATAAACCTGCAAATAAGCACTTATTTAGTATCAAAAATACTGATTTTATCGTTCATTGCTGCGATGCAAATTACTATTTTCACCGCTATTCTAACGTTTAAATATAGTGGCGACCTCGATTCGGTCAATCTGCACAACTACGGCACAACAACGCTTTTTTTACTGCTTC
>JBEEMU010000324.1:0-7110 GCA_041192485.1 Bacteroidota bacterium
AAAATAGATAAATTTGCAGTTTTTTCACCAAAAGGATCCACTACAAAAATTGATTTGAAACGCAATACAAAACCAGTTCAAGATGCTGATGCGCCAGTTACCGATGATGGTTTACTTATCAATCCGCGTTTGGAAAACCCATCAGATTTTTTCAATTTACACATTACAGGAAAAACGCCTACTTTTTTTCTTACGCCTACTACCTTTGACTACGCGAGCCGAAATTATCAACGTGCCGATTATACGCTAAATGAACTACTAAAATTGAATGATACGCTGCTTACTAACGCACGCAAAAAGGCGTATAGTGATTTGACTACTGATTTAGCCAATTATATTAAAAGAACGTAGTGTTTGAGGCGGCTTTTAATCCTGTTTTAACGCAAATGTCGTTATAAAAATTAAAAAATGAATAGAATTTGGCGTTGGGATCAAGGACGACTCAACTATTTTCGATTTGACAACTTACAATTGATTGCGCAAGCAATACTTGGTTTAGATGGAACTATTATCAATAGTGCCAATATTGACCCATTGCGTTATATTCTCGAAGCACAAACAGGGTTACCTTTTTCTCCGCAAAACTATAAGGTTTGGCGTAATTACAAGCGCGTTTTTGAGTGTTCGATGCTTGCAACCAGTATAGACAATCATTTGTTTGTATCTGATATTGCAAAAAAAATCGCTGAAAATACAGATTTTGAAGCGGATGATTATTTATCTTTTTTCGCTACGCATTTTCGCTACCCATTCCCTGCATTTAGTGATTATAATGCAGATGAGCCATTAGTGTACCCTTTTTGCGCGTTGTTAAAGTACCTAATAGCGCATTTTGAGCAATTAGACAATACTTTTATTACGCTTGAAGACGTTTTTTCTAAAATAATAGGAAATAATTGTACGGGTTTTGAAGACTTATATTTCTACAAAACCCTAAAACCTACAAATAGAAAACCCGTAGGCGAAGAGCAGCGGCAAGTCCGTGAAATGCTCATTTTCATTAGCCAATTAAGTATTTTAAAATGGCATACCAGCAAGTTGTTTTTAGATGTATCGGCAGCAGATTTATTGCAGTATAATAATTTTGAAAATTTGACAACACCTGTTTTTACACAATCCACTGCTGTAAAAGTTAATGACTTTATAGCCATTACAACAGTCGAGGATATTAAAATAAAACCATTTGACATACAGTCAAGAGAATTGGCGAGCGACGATTTATTTACAGAAGGAAAACGAGTTAGGGTTTCGCATATAAAAATAGAGCGAAGCTCATTATTAAGAAAACTGTTTTTTCAGTATAGACCAACTACTATTTGTGATATGTGTGAAAAAGATATGCAAAAGGTGTACTCGTGGACGGATAACTTGTTAGAAATTCATCATGTGCTACCATTGTCGTCTTGTCTTACAATAACAAGTGCAGGGACATCCTTAGAAGACATCGTACCTTTATGCCCAAATTGTCATAGAAGCGTACACAGTTATTATAAAATTTGGCTCAACCAGAATCTAACTAATGACTTTCGAAGCAAAGTGGAGGCTTTTGGAGTTTATGGTGAAGCAAAAAACAAAATCGCAATATAAATGAAAGAAATAGATTACAAAATCTCTCCTGAAACCCAAGAGCAAATACTCTTGCAGTGTATCTCTGAAAAATCAGATTTGCAGCTCAAACTTAAGGCTGAAAACCTAAGCGCAGAGGATTTTAGATACAAAACATATCCTCAACTAAAACTGGCAGCAAATAATTATGAACTGGTGGAAAATAAGCGTAACGAAGTACATAATACACCCGCAATCAGTTTTTTTGCAGGTGCTGGCGGTTTTGATATTGGCTTTAAATATGCAGGTTTTAACACTTTAGCTACTTTTGAAATCAATGCTGTTTTTTGTGATACGTTAAAGTTAAATTTTCCAGATAAACATATTTTCAACGCTGACTTGAGAAATAAAGAAGAGGTTTTTGATATACTGAAAAATAAAGTAGGCATAAATATTCCTTTTGAAGGCGTTTTTCACGGAGGACCGCCCTGTCAACCCTTTAGCATTGCGGCTAATCAACGTTTTACAAAAGAAGGCGAAAACTTTAAACGAATTGGTTTTGACCACGCCGAGTATGGCAATTTATTAGCAGATTATATTTGGTATATTAGCCAGTTTAAACCCAAAGTTTTTATTATTGAAAACGTAGCAGGCTTATTTGAAATAGATAAGGGTAAACAGCTTTTTAAAGAATTAGAAACATTAACCAATATTGGCTATAATATTGCGCCGCCGCAACGATTAAACTTATCGGATTACGGTATTCCTCAAAGTAGAGTAAGGCTTTTTGTGGTTGGCAGCCGCGATGACAATGCGTTTGTTTTTCCTGAAAAGGTCAAACAAAAAGTACCTTGCTTTTACGCTTTTGAAAAAAGTTTAGAAGGCGTTGCAAACCACGAAACGCGTGTACATAAACCCGAGTCACTTGTACGGTATATGCAGGTTAATTACGGGCAACGTGACCATTTAGGGCGTGTAGATAGATTAGACCCACAAAAACCCGCAAAAACAGTAATAGCAGGAGGCGTAAAAGGAGGAGGACGGTCTCATTTACACCCATTTATTCCGCGTACTATTTCGGTAAGGGAAGCGGCACGCTTACAAACATTTCCGGATAGCTATGTTTTCACGGGTCCAATTGCGCGACAGTTTACACAAGTAGGAAATGCCGTACCTCCGCTATTTGCATACAAAATAGGGCGGCAAATTTACAACCAATTTTATTTGCGTACGATACAACAACCTTCAATATCCTTATTGTTTGAAGAAATATTATTAGAAGAACCTGCTTAAAAAATCATAAAAAAAATCATCATTTTCCAAAAAAATGAATCATACTATACAATTAGCCGTAATACTCGGCGCGCCTTTTATTGGCTTTTTAATCAACGGTTTGGCGGGCAAGCGCCTGCCTCATGCGGTAAGCGGTTTGGTCGCTTGCGGTGCGCTGCTGTTGGCGTTTTTGCTCTCGCTCATGATATTTTTGAGTGGCGAAACCGTATCTGCTAACTTCATGGATTGGTTGCCGCTCGGCAATACAACCATCGGGTTTTCGTTTGTTGCCGACCCGCTTTCGCAACTGATGTTGCTTATCGTGACGGGCGTAGGCTTTTTGATACATGTGTATTCAACGGGCTATATGCACGATGACGAGGGCTTTGCCAAATTTTTGGCTTACCTCAATTTGTTCATCTTTTTCATGCTCATTTTGGTGCTTGGCGCAAACTTCCCGATGCTCTTTATTGGCTGGGAAGGCGTGGGACTTTGCTCGTTTTTGCTGATTGGTTTTTGGTATAAAAACGCCAATTTCACCGCCGCCGCGCAAAAAGCCTTCGTCATGAACCGCATTGGCGATTTGGGCTTCCTTATCGGTATGTTTCTCATTTACAGCAATTTCGGTACGCTAAACTTTGCCGAAACCATGACGAGTGCATCAACCTTAGCTAGTAATTCGCCCGTTTTGGTGGCTATTACGATTTGCTTATTTATTGGCGCAATAGGTAAATCGGCGCAATTGCCGCTCTTCACTTGGTTGCCCGATGCGATGGCAGGACCAACGCCCGTTTCGGCACTCATTCACGCTGCAACGATGGTAACTGCTGGCGTTTATATGATTGCGCGTTGCAACGTGCTATTTACGCTCGCGCCTACAACAGGCATGATTATCACGGTTATCGGCGCAGCAACCGCAATAGTAGCTGCCACTATCGCGCTATTTCAAAACGATATTAAAAAAGTGCTGGCTTATTCAACGGTCAGTCAATTAGGCTTTATGTTTGTGGCAATGGGACTCGGCGCGTACACCGCCGGAATGTTCCACGTTATGACGCACGCTTTTTTCAAAGCCTTATTGTTTTTAGGTTCGGGTACGGTTATTCATGCCTTGCACGGCGAACAAGATATGTCGCGCTACGGCGGCTTGGGCAAACACCTCAAAGGCGGTACGCAAACCCTGTTTATTATTGCAACCCTCGCTATTGCGGGCATCGCGCCGTTTGCTGGTTTTTTCTCGAAAGACGAAATTTTGCTACACGCCTTCGAAACAAACACGTTTATTTGGCTCACGCTCACGCTTGGCTCCGTTTTGACCGCTTTTTATATGGGACGCTTGCTCTTCCTCACTTTTTGGGGCGAGTATCGGGGCGATAAACATAATTTGGAGCACCTTCATCAGCCCGGCTTAAACATGGTGTTGCCGTTGGTCGTATTGGGCATCTTGTCAGTTGTAGGCGGTTTTGTAGGCGTACCCGAAGTTTTCGGCTTAGGAAAACCTATTTTGCACGAATTTTTGCACCCCGTTTTCGCTTTATCAACCGAGTTAATGCCACACGAAGAAGCCATGAACGCAGGCACCGAAATGGGCTTAATGGGTTTGGCAATGGGCTTGGCTTTTGCGGCACTCGGGTTTGCGTATTCGCGTTTTGCGAAAGCAGAAACCGTTGAAAATGCGGCGGAAATGGGCGGAGTAAAAGGCTTTTTAGGTAATAAATGGTATGTTGATGAATTGTATGATATGCTTTTTGTAAAACCTATAAAATATCTTTCAGAGAAATTTTACACAGTCATCGATAAACAAGTTATCGATGGTGCCGTTACCGCCCTCGGCGATGGTACCTTATTGGTTTCGCGTGCTGCTCGCCTCGTGCAGTCGGGTAGTGTCGGTACTTATTTAACAGGCATGATTTTTGGTGTATTGCTCTTATTCGCTATATTTTTATTTATGTAAGCATTTCCAATCTTTGCGAAAATGCTGCAAAAACGCGGTAGTAAACAGCTACCTTTTCTTAAACATAGAATTCAAGAAAACGAATTCAAGAAAACGAATTCAATAAAACGAATTCAAGAAAACGATGTCAATAAATCAATAGAAAAATGAGTACACAAAAAATTTCTCCTGCATTCATTGCAGCGTCATGGATTGCCTTAGGCGTTGGTATGACGGGTTTTTTAACTGGACTATTTCGTTCCAGCTTGCAGCTAAACGAAATAGGTTTTTACTTTACCGTCCTCATGTTTGGTCTGTTTTCGGTTGTTTCGCTCCAAAAAAGCGTTCGCGACCGCCTCGAAGACATTCCCGTAAGCGACCTTTACTACGGTATTTGTTGGTTTTCAACCATTTTATCCATTGTTTTATTGGTAATCGGGCTTTGGAACGCCACCATGTTGCCAAGTGAAAAGGGTTTTTATGGCATTGCATTCCTCTTAGCGTTGTATGGCGCAATAGCTGTGCAGAAAAATACACGCGATAATTTGGCTATCGACAAGGCAAACGGTGTGGTTTCATAACCGCAGTAGTTTTACAAGTTAGACCAAATTCTTACCGTTAAGGCATATAAGAGTTATATAAGTTTCCAAAAATGAGGAACTTATATGACCCTTATATGCCTTATATGTTTTTTAAAAAACAGGTTAGAAAAGCATAAAAATCTGTGTAAAAAACGCCCCTAACTCGCCTCAATCTTCAAGTCAAACTTTCTAAAAAAGTCGCGAACCAAGGTGTTTTCGTCGGCCATCAAGCGCAATTTTTCGGGGTCAGTTAGGCGTTGCTGTGCTTGATTTTGCGTCTGTTGTTGCAGTGCGTTTGCGTCAGCTGTTTTTTCTACACGCTCCACTTTAATATTAAAAACGAGCATTGGCGAAGCTAATTCGCGGCGCAAAAGTTCGATAAGCGCCATTTCGCTTTCTATTTGCGCTTTTGCGAGTGTGCTTGTCACTACCAAATCGATGGTTTTTTCAGTTAATTGCAGCTTCGGAATTGCCTCGTTTAACTGCAATTGCAAAGTTGGCGACTCCACATTTTTTGCGAACGCCCCCCAGTTTTTTTGTAAATTATCAAGCGTATAAAGGTGCGAATTATCTTGCGGAGCTTCTTGCTCGGCTCGGACTTCGCGCATGGCTTCGGCTTTTATCGCACTTAAAATATCGGAGCTTCCGCCGCTTAATTTAGCGGCGGATTGCTCGTTTTTCCACTGATTTGAAGCGTGTTTAGGTAAAAAATCGGACGGAGGTTCTTCCACTTTTTGCAAAAGTAGCGCCTTGCTTTCCGCAAAACTGAGCATCTTAGCAGGCGGCGCAACAGCAACGGGCTGTTGAGCCGCAAGATTTTCCGACTGTTTTTTTACCCCGTTTTCGGGCAAAGGAGCGGTTGAGTTTAGGTTATTTTTTTTTTGCTCCGCCAGCTGAATGCCGCGAGAGATAAAACACATTTTGATGAGGTGCATTTGAATATGCAATTTTTTGTCGCGAGCCTGTCCATATCGCACGTCGCACTCGTTGCAGATAGTTAAGGCGGTGAGTAAAAAAGACATCGACGTGTTTTGCGCTTGCTGCAAATACCTATTTTTTATGGCTTCACCGCTTTCCAATAATTGCAAGGTAATTGGGTCGCGGCTAATCAAAATATTGCGCAAATGCGCTGCCAAACCATTTAAAAACACTTCGTTATCGAAGCCTTTTCGTAAAATTTTATCATAAGTCAGCAACACATTCGCCACATCTTCTTGCAACATCGCATCTATCAAGCGGAAAAAATAATCGTAATCTAAAATATTCAGATTATCAATCACGTCTTCATACTTGATATTGCTACCGCAAAAACTCACCATTCGGTCGAAAATACTCAAAGCATCGCGCAAGCCGCCGTCCGCTTTTTGCGCAATAATATGCAGCGCGTCGTCTTCGGCCGTAATTTTTTCTTCTTCGCAAATATGCACCAAATGCCCTTGAATATCAGCGAGTTGTATTCGGTGAAAATCAAAAATTTGGCAGCGCGAAAGAATCGTTGGCAATATTTTATGCTTCTCAGTTGTTGCCAAAATGAATTTTGCATAACTCGGCGGCTCCTCCAAGGTTTTCAGAAACGCATTAAACGCTGCGGCTGAAAGCATGTGAACCTCATCAATGATATAAACTTTATATTTTGCTCCCTGCGGTGCATAACGAACCTGCTCCACCAACGCACGAATATCATCAACTCCGTTGTTCGATGCCGCATCTAATTCATATATATTAAATGAAGCATTGTTGTTGAATGAACGGCAACTGTCGCACTCATCACATGGTTCA
>JBEEMU010000325.1:0-2941 GCA_041192485.1 Bacteroidota bacterium
TAAAAACAGGATACGGACTTTTGTTGACATGGCATTATATTTTGGATTTTACTATCAGGTTTTAATATATGGCTAAAAATTCAGGGACAAAGGTAGTATTTATTTGCGAAAAGAGTAGAAATCAATGAATATAAATCGGGTTTCTGTCGTTGTAAATTTGCAAGGTTTTCAGCAGGCGTTGTAGCGGGTCGTTTGCGGTAAGTTCGGCAACCGATTTTTGCAGTTTTTTATCGTCGGCGGTATAGTGTTTCAAATTTTCAAGATTCAAATCCGTCATTCTGCCATCGACGAGGCTCAATATTTTGCGAAACGTATTTTTCGCTTTATTTTTCACTTTGCCCGTGTAAAGCAGCCGTCCGCCGATAGGGTCGTAAACGGGCATCGGAACGGTTGTCGTTTCCTCAATGCTATACGAAAAATAGCATAATTTGCCCACAATTTGCAAGGCTTGATAGGTCATTGAATGTTTTTTTGCGGTGTCAATCGTGTAGCGAATATACGGTGTGCCATTGACCACAATTCCCCAAACTTGCTGAATATCAAGGCTTTGCGTCGATTGATTGGGTAACAGTTCAAGTGCGTTTTCGCTTGATTTTGGAACCATAGAGCCTTTAAAATCTGTTAAAGCAAAGGCGGGTTGGTTATGTTTAAATTGGTCAATTGTTGTGTAAAAACCGTCTTTAAACTTGAATTTTGCCGTAAGGCGTGTGCTATCGCCTTGTGCATTTACAGGTAGAGGCGTAAATAGCAGGCAAAGGAAGCCGATAAAAATGAATGGACTAAAACTGTTTTTTGACATTGTTTATTTTTTTAAAAAGTGATTTTTATGAAGTGATTTTTACGAAGTGATTTTTTAAAATAGAAAATAAAAAGTGATTAAGCGCGATAGTATCGGGAAAATTGCCCCTTAATACTATAACGTTTAATCACTTAATTCTGTGTGTTTATTCAGAAAAATTTTACGAAAATCTAATCGTTGGAGTCGGCTTGAAAGCCGCGCTCGAAGGCTTCCATCACGGGGTTGCTTACGCCCATATTCGAGAACCCGCCATCGTGAAAGAGGTTTTGCATCGTCACCATGCGCGTCAAATCGCTGAAAAGCGATACACAATAATCAGCGCACGAAAGGGCGGAAGCGTTGCCAAGCGGCGACATTTTATCGGCATAGCTATAAAAGCCGTCAAAACCTTTCACGCCACTGCCCGCCGTTGTGTAGGTTGGCGATTGCGAAACGGTGTTTACCCGCACGCCGTCGCGCACGCCGAAATGATAGCCGAAGCTCCGCGCAAAGCTCTCTAACAGGGCTTTTGCGTCGGCCATTTCGCTGTAATCGGGGAATGTGCGTTGCGCCGCCATATAGGTCAGTGCCACGATGCTGCCGCCTTTCGCCATCGCTTCTTTTTTATAAGCCAGCTGCATTAAACGGTGAAACGAGATAGCCGACACGTCGAAGGTTTTTTGCATCCAGTCGTGATTAAGGTCGGTGTAGGCTTTGTTTTTGCGCACATTGACCGACATACCGATTGAATGTAGAATAAAGTCGATTTTACCGCCCAAAATGGCCTGCGACTTGTCTAAGAGATTTGCTAAATCCTCGTCGGAAGTGGCATCAGCAGGGATAACTTCGGCACTCAATTTCTCTGCCAACAGCTTTATTTCGCCTAAGCGCATCGCTACGGGTGCGTTTGTGAGTACGATTTTCGCACCTTCTTCTACGCAGCGTTCCGCTACTTTCCAAGCGATAGAGTTTTCGTTGAGCGCACCAAACACGATGCCTACTTTGCCTGCTAAAAGGTTGTTTGCCATATTATTATAAATTTTAGAAACTATTATTTCTATTTTAGGAACGTGTAAAACTAACCAAGTTATCTTTTACCCATTCCTTAGCCTACTTTTTTCGCTTCATACTCTTGGATATACTGCACGATAAGCGAGTCGATGATGTCTTTGATGCGAGCTTTTTCCACATCGGCGATTTCATTGAGGCGGTTGAGTTTTTCCATGTCGAAGGTGAGCGTGATTTTTTGCTCGGCGGCATCGTTTCTGATGACCGTGCTGTCGACGGTGCTTTGAATGATATTATCGATGCCGAACACGGGCTTGGTGCGCCTCGCGGGGCGCGTAGGCTTTTTTCCGTGCTTTACATCAATGAGCTGTTTATTGATAGATTCTTCGAAGGTTTCTTTGAAAAATTCGTCTAAATCGCCCAGAAATGACTTTGCAGGCTTCGTTGTTTTACGTCCTTCCATTGGCGGCTTGGGCGTAGATTCAAAGACGGGCAAGGCTCCTAAGCCGCCCTCTTCGTTTTCGAAGGTCGAGAAGAGCGAGTCGAGGCTGTCTTTGAAGGAGATGGTTGATTTTTTAGCCACTATGAATATATATATTGACGAATAACTGCCTAGACAATTATTACGATTGACGATTGCGATGGTTGTAGGCTGTCTATTTCACGCTTATTTAAGCGGGTGTCGTAGGGGGCGGCGCTGTTGCCTTTTTGGTTGTTCGCTCCAATATTTCTTTACACAAATCCAAATAGTCTATTGCGCCGATACTGTTTTTGGCATAATCGAAAATGTCTTTGCGCGAAGCGGGTGCTTCGGCGAGTGCCACATTTTCGCGAATATAGGTTTTGAACACTTTTGGCCCAAAATACTTCAAAATCGTTTCCACAACGTCGCGATTCAACACCTTGCGCGAATCGTACATCGTGGCGATAACGCCGCCGATTTCAAGCTCGCGGTTTAAGCGGAATTTCACCTTATCTACTACCTGCTTGATTTTCGTCAAACCTTGCAAGGCTAAAAATTCGGTTTGCAACGGGATATACACTAAGTTGCTGGAAGTCAGCGCGTTAAGCGTAAGCAAACCCAGCGATGGCGGACAGTCGATGATGATATAATCATAGTCGTATTTCACCTGCTCGAAAAGCTCGCGCAAAATG
>JBEEMU010000326.1:0-2712 GCA_041192485.1 Bacteroidota bacterium
ACCATTTACCAGCTCCTGAAACAGACCATAAATATACCTTTTGCAGCCTAACATGACCATAACTACCTTATTTACAAGCAGTTAAAACAAGTAACATTATATCAAGTTAAAGATATTTTATGTAATTTTAAACAAGCTGAGAAAAGTTTTTTAACCATTATTTTACCTTCATAAACTCGCACAACCTGCACGGCAAGGGCGTGGATAGCGGCATCTATGTCATCGCGCAAATTATCGTTTTCTAACATCACGCTCACTTCACCTTGCAAATTTGCGGGATTTTATGTAGCGATATTTATTGTCGAAGCCCTTAATACAGTCTAAAATGCAAGAAATTTGTTTCGTAAAAAATAAAAAACAAGTTAATTGTTAAAAAGGTATTACTTTTGCTTCGAGTAAGAAACAATATAATCGTTCACAGCTAGTTCCCCCAGATTGAAACCCATGCGTTTTTATACGACACTCTTTTTATTTCTTGCAAGCACGATGCTGTTTGCACAACGCAAGACCAAATATTTTTCGTCGGCTAACGACCCCGCTTGGGCGGAAAAAGTGGTTTGGTATCAAATATTTCCAGAGCGGTTTGCGAACGGCGACACCAAAAACGACCCAGTTTTAGCTGATATTTTAGGTTCTTACCCGCATGATAGCGTGTCGGAACTGCAAACGCACCCTTGGACGAGCGATTGGTACGAACTACAGCCCTACGAATTGCGCAACGGCAAAAACTTTTGGTATAATGTGCAACGCCGCCGCTATGGGGGCGACTTGCAGGGAATTATCAATAAATTAGATTATTTAGACGATTTGGGTATCAATGCCATTTATTTGAACCCGATTTTCATGGCTCCTTCGTCGCATAAATACGACGCTTCCTGCCTCCATCACGTCGACCCGACCTTCGGTCCCGACCCGCTCGGCGACCGCTTGACCATGCTGACCGAGCAGCCCGAACAGCCGAAGACCTGGGTGTTTACCAAAGCTGATTTATTGTTTTTAAAGCTCATAAGAGAGTGCCATCGCCGCAAAATCTACTTGATTATCGATGGCGTTTTTAATCATATCGGCATCAATTCATTTGCATTTAGAGATGTGGAGAAAAACCAAGAAGCCTCCAAATTTAAGGACTGGTTTACCATTAATAATTTTGAAAATAAAGAAAAAGACATGAAACTCAGTTATAAAGGCTGGTTTGATATCAAGGAATTGCCCGAATTTAAACGCGACGAAGTGATGGGACTCGCCAAAGGCCCACGCGATTATATCTTTGCCGTCACGAAACGCTGGATGGACCCCGACGGCGACGGCGACCCTTCCGACGGCGTTGATGGCTGGCGGTTAGATGTGGCGTTTTGCATCAATCACTCTTTTTGGAAAGCGTGGCACAAGGTGGTGCGCGGTATCAATCCGAGTGCTTACACGGTGGCAGAGGTCGTCAAAGTCCCCGAATTAGAAAAAGCCTATATTGCGCCCGACGAGTTTTCGGCGACCATGAACTACAACTGGATGACGGCGTGTAACGAGTTTTTTATTCAAGACCAAAAACGGATAAAAGCCTCTATATTCGACCATTTACTGCTAAGTATGCGCTATTTGATGGGCGAAAAAGCCACGCCAAAGATGCTGAACCTCTTGGGCAGCCACGATACGAATAGAATGCTCTCGGCAATAGCCAACAAAGACGGCGAGCAGGTGCGCAACTGGGGAGCCTATTTCAATTGGTCGCAAGTAGAGAAAAACATCTTATATAATATCCGAAAACCCACCCAAGCCGACCGCGTGACGCAGAAACTAATGGCTATTTTCCAGATGACGTACACTGGTGCGCCAATGATTTATTATGGCGATGAGGTCTGTTTGTGGGGTGCAAACGACCCCGACTGCCGCAAACCCATGCTTTGGGCAGATAAAAACTATACCAACGAGTTTAAAAACCCCGACCAATCGTACCGCGAACGCCCCGATAAGGTGTATGCCGACGAGAGTATGCTTTCTTTTTATCGCCGTTTGATTAAGTTTCGCTTGGCGCATGAAGCCCTCACCTTGGGCAATTTCAAGATGGTGTTGATAGAAGATGAAAAGCAGCTGTACGGATACTCGCGCACCTACAAAGACGAAGCGATTTATATTGTTTTAAATAATAATAGTGCGCCGCAAGTTGCCACTGTTAAACTCCCCAAAAATCAGACTTACTGGGATTTGGTCAGCGGCGAAACCTACGAAACGCAATATGAAACCCGCCAGTTCACTATTGCCGCCAAAAATGGCATTGTGTTGATACGGCAAATAGTGCCAGAAAAAGAGGAAAAAGGGAAAGCAGGCACTAAGAAATAAGTGCCTACAGCGAGATAAACACGGCCATTTAATAGGGCTTCAAAACCGCGTTTATTCATATACTATTACTTACTAAGTAGTTTTTGGAAAGTAATAATTCAGCACACCCGCTAAAAGCAGCCCCTCTACGAAAAGCAGATTGAGCAGCCAGCCGCACCATGCCGAAACAAAATAGGCAGTTTCGTAATCTAATAATTGATATTGACCAAAGGCAAACTGCATCAAACGCAAAGTCACGGCCGACCAAGTTAGGGCATAGCTGCGCATCATAAAAGCGGCGTGTGACCGCGTGTGGCCCGTTTTTATTTTGCGATAAGCAATAAAAGTAAAAAGCCACCACAATACGCTCAATAACGAGAAAGCAACTTGAGTTTTTAA
>JBEEMU010000327.1:0-2942 GCA_041192485.1 Bacteroidota bacterium
TGACGAAACGATTGACAGTACCTTTCTCGCCGCCTATATAGACTCGCTCGCGCAAGCAAATACCGCCATAGAAGTGTACAATTTTAAGCATTTCAGAGCCGTTCGCAGCCTATGCAGCAAAGAGCAACAGGGGCAGTTTTCACTAACCATTCAGCGGGCTTTTCGTGAAATGGGAAAACGACCGCCGAGGTAAATTATACTCTGTAAATTATACGAGGTAAATTATACGAGGTAAATTAGCTCGGTTTCAGCTGTAAAAAAAGCCACAACACACGTTATGTGTGTTGTGGCTTTTTTATTTTAGAAAATGCGTAAGGTCTGAGTGCAAAAAAAAACGCGCCGACGCTACTTTTCGTAAAATTGACTTAACTTTTCAAGCTATCAACCAAAAGGGAATAATAAATAAACGCTATTGTGAAAAAGCGTTTTTAAAAATGATTTTCAATTGAAAATTCGTGTGTTTTCAAGTTTGCCTTTAATTCCACGATTTCAGGGCCATTTGTCCAAGTAATATGCAGCTGGTCTTCAGCAACTTCGTTGAAAACGGCGGTTCCTTGAAAGGCTTTCGACGTGTTGCGCAGACGAATTAAGTCGAGTTGTTTGGAAACAACCGCGTCGTTCAGCCGCTTTTTAATTGTTTCTATTGAAAGCGTGGTTCGGTTGATTTCTTTGTGGCCGTCTGCGCCCGCGTTATCGGCGGCTTCGTCGTCATTTTTTCCTGCAAAGAGGTCTAAATACCAAATTTGCGGCGTTCCTGGCATGAATAGTTGAATGGCTCGCGCCAGCAGCATCTTTTTGTCGCTTTCGCCTAAGGCACTATAATACGTTGCATTGACTTGATAGTAGGCTATTTTTTTGCCGTCTGCGCCGTAAAGGTTTTTCACGCGCCCCCCGCGCTCTAAAACGAGCTGTATTATTTCGTCAATTTCGGTGTCGTCGAGCAAGCCTTTAAGGTCTAAAACGGGTATTCCGTCGTGGCAACCGAGCATATTGACGGTTTTCAATCCTTTTGAAATAATTTCGTTTGCCCAAGCGAGCAAGGCTTTGTTTGTCCCTTTTTCGAGGGTGTGAATGAGTAAGCCAGGCAGGAAAAAGTCATAGACAGCATAGCCTTTATCTGCTACTTGACGGTGCAGCCCTATCCCATACTCTGCGTGAATTTCGGGTAGCAAGCGCAAATTATGCTTTTTCGCCAAGTCATTTATCTGCGCTAAATAGTCCCAAGTTCCAGGTTTATTAAAAAAATTGGGTTCGCCAACCGCTTTATGCAAATAAGCGAAAGCATCTAAGCGCAAAATTTTACCTCCATAGCTCGCCACTTTTGCCAATACTTCGTCGTAAAAAGCCCAGACTAACGGCGATTTTGCGTTTACGTCCATTTGTCCCAAATAAGTTCGGACACCGTTTTCCATCGACACTTTTTGATAAAACGTGTTCCAATAAGGGCGTTCCGAGCCGTCGGGAAACTGCACATTTAAAATCGGAAGCCCCGACTTGCGCATAAACAGCTTGTCTAAAAATTCTTTTTTCGGAATGACGATATTCTCTTCATTTAGGCTGCCATGCTCTTGCCAAAAGGCGTTCCAGTCGATGAAAAAGTCTTTAAAAAGCGAATCGTCGCCGTTTTTAATCAAATCGCTAAACTGTGGCGAAGCCACCGACAAATGATTCAATACAATGTCGAATTTAAGCTGAATATCTAATTTTTTCAACGCAGCGAGGTCTTCTTCTGCTACCAATTCGGCGTTTATATCATAATCGATAATCGAAAATCCGCGGTCTAAATCGCTATTAAAAAAAGTAGGTAAAATATAAAATAGCGAGAACGCTTGCTCAAATTCGGGCATTTTGAGCATCGAAACGATGTCGTTCAGGTTTTTGCCGATGCTGTCGGGATAGGCGTTCAGCATAACGCCGTTGCTTAGGTTTTCGATACGCGCTTTATTTTGTAATTTTTTAGGTGTAGGGATTTGGGTTGTCGTTTCTTTTTCATATCACAAAGATACGATAAAAAAATAAATTGCAAGAGTTTTGCGGTTTATTTTTTTATTTTTGAACTGGTTGTAGAACAAATCCTTGTAAATGAGTGTTTTATAAAAGAGCGCAAATAACGACACTCAAAACAAATATACTTAAAAAAATATAAATAATGGAAGCAAAAGAATTGCGAAAAAACCTTACAGAAGCCGAATTCGAGCGTTATGTACGCCCCTACCGCGGGCGGTTTTAAGGAAAGACAGAAATAGAAAGATGCCATTTTTTTAATAGTTTTTGTAAAAAAGTAGTATATTTGCAGCGAAAAACTTATCAAAATAAAATTAAATTCTTATTACTAAATATCCAAATATGCAAAAAATCATATTTTTTAGCCTCTTAGCCGTTTTTTCGGCGTGTACCCGCGTAAAAAACACCGCTAAAAATGTCGTGAATGGCACGGGCGAACTAGTTGGACAAACTGCCGCCGAGTTTGCAGATGGTGTGAACGAGGGCGTGACGCAAACCTTTGACTGTTCGCTTGATGCCGCAAAACCGCTTGGCGAAAAAGGCATTAAAGCTGGTAAATTTAGCATCACAAGTGATTCGATTTCCCATAAAAACAATAAATTATTGGTTTATATGGCGTTTGAAAGCGATTTTGAAGGCACTATTTTGAGTAAAATATCGGACAAAGACGGCAAAGAATATGGCCGTGCGAAAAGCCAAACGATAAAAGCCAAAAAAGACGATGCTTTTAATGTGGTTTTTGTGTTTAATACGCAAGACGGTATTGAAAGCAAAAGCAAAATCATTTTAGAATAAAAAGGCTTAAGGGTTAATCAACAAGTAGATAATTCTATACAAAAAGCGCGTATAAACAAGCTTGTTTATACGCGCTTTTTATTTACTCTTCCTGCTTCCTACGCGCCGCACATCAAACAGCCTTCGTCGTCGTCGTTTAAAAC
>JBEEMU010000328.1:0-5877 GCA_041192485.1 Bacteroidota bacterium
ATTTATTTATTTATTCTGTCTGTTAGTTTCATCATTCTTAACTGCTTTCGCACAAAAAACGCCGCAAAGTGAGCCGCAAAATGAACCGAAAAGTGAACCGAAAAGTGAGCCGAAAAGTGAGCCGCTACAAGGTAAAACGGCGCAGGATTCGGTAAAAATGGTAAAAAAAGCAGACCCAAAGTCGGAAATTTTAAACAATCCTATTCAATGGGTTTCGTTGGCTGATGCCGATAAATGTATGCACGATAGCGCAAATACGAAAAAGGTTTATGTCTTTTTTTACACGGATTGGTGTGCATTTTGCCATGAAATGGAGGAAAAAACCTTTCAAAATCAAGAGTTAATCGACTATCTCAATAACCATTTTTTATGTGTAAAATTTAATAGTGAATTATTGGATACGGTTTATTTTGATGGAAAAAAATATGGCGCAGCTCGACAAAATGGCTGGGATTGCAATGGCTTTGCCAAAGAGTATTTGGGCGAAAAATTAGCGTTTCCGAGCAACTTATTGCTCGATGCTACGGGCAAAAAAATGGCCGCCTTAGGCGGTTTTCAAACGTATTTTCAGTTGATGACTTTCGTCACTTATTTCAATGGAGGTTTTTATAAAACAACCGACTTGGAAACGTATGGCACAAATTTCAAAATGCCGTCGTGGAACGGAAAAGGTGGACGTTCGGGAACTGTCAGGCGGCTGCCAATTCCGAAAGATGAAATGATGCCGACTAAGTTGAAATAGCTCATCTATGGCTTATCCCTATAATCGGTGTTCCAAAACCCTAAACGACATTTGCTTTTTCTGTTATTTCTTTAAACGTTTGGGCGATTTGCCCGAAAGCGTTATTAGCTACTTTTTGTTTTATAAAATGCTTAAAATCAACAGTTTGCGATAGTTCAAAAAACTTATTTACGCCTTCTGCAACGGCTTCGGGCGTTGCTACTGGCACGATGATACCTGTTTCGCCGTGATTTACAAACTCTTGCAGACCGCCAACATCGGTGACAAGAACGGGCTTTGTGCAGCCATAGGCTAAGTTTAAAATGCCGCTTTGCGTGGCACTTCGATAAGGCTGTACCACCAAGTTGCTCAATTCAAAATATTTTGTGACTTCTTCGTTTGGAATATACTGATTTACAACAATAATTTTATCATTTAATTGGTGTTTGTCAATAATATCACTATATTCTTTGGGATTATCGTAAAATTCGCCGCAAACAAGCAAGCGCATATCGTCGTGTTGTTTTGCTAATAAATGAAATGCCTCGATTAAAATATCCAAGCCTTTATATTTGCGCACATAGCCAAAAAACAATAAAATTCGATGCTCTTTGGTAAAGCCTAATTTTCTCCGTTCGCGTTCAACGGCTTCTGGCTCGGCTTCCACAAACCAGTCATACACGGGCAATTCGCTGCGATAGACTGGCTGTTTTGCGGCAAAGTTTGCCAAATCGCTGACTACTTTTTTGCTAAAAGCCAAAAACGTGGAAGCGTAACGCAGCCCCATTTTTGTTAAAAATCTGTCTATAAAACGGGCTTCATGCGAAATGACATTTTCAGTTATTAATAATAATTTATTTTTATAGGTGCTTGACAATAGAAATGTTACAGCAAAAATAGCAGGGCCAAAAAAGGGTTGCCACCAATCAATTGCGACCAAATCGGGCTGCTCTTGTTCGATGTATTTCGCCGTTTTCCACCATGAAATTGGGTTGATTGAACTCAAAATACGGACGCTCGGCACTTTGATAAAATGCTCGTCGGAGTCGTCGTACTGTGTGGTTCCTGGGAATAAGATTTCGGGGTATAAGGTGCTGTAATTTACAAAACGCAAATCAAATAGCTCGCTGTCGGTCAGTGCTTTATAAATATACGACATGGTGAGGGCAATGCCGCCGCGATAGGGGTAGCAAGGGCCGATGAGTAAGATTTTTGCTTTATTAGCACTACTTATTGGGTTTGTGAGATTGGTGTTCAAGTCTGTATTTAATGCCGTTTTTAATGATAATTTCCGGGGCTGTTAGTTGGTTGCAACCAGCATATAATTGGCGCGTAATTTCCAAATTTGAGCATTCGGAAGTGTTTTTTTAAATATTGTGTGATAAAAACGCTCGGTTTCGAGACAGTCTTTTTCGCTGTACCCCAAGCAGTTATACAATAAAACACCATTTGGGCTTAATAGTTCAAGGCAGCGTTGCAAAAAGTTGTTTTCGCGAAATTCGGCGGGTGTTGCAATATCCACAAAAATATCGATGCAAATGATGTCGAATAGTTGTTCTGTTACCTGTACCCAGTCGAGGGCATCGGCGCGAATAACGTCCATCGGCGATTTTAGATGCTTCAAAACGTATTTTTCTGCCAAATAAATAATCGTTTCGTCTATTTCTACACAAGTGTAATAATACTTTTTGTGCCAAACTTGCTCCAACATTTGCGGAATACTGCCTAAACCTAAGCCTAAAATCAGTACTTCGGTGTCTGCATCGTCGGGCAAATCGAGTTGTTTAAACGAATCGGCGTAGTTGTCATACAGGTCGCCATAGGAATAAATGGCATTTTCGGTTAGCAACATATACCGTCCGCGACTCATTTGCACTTCCAAAAGGGCATTGTATTTGCTCGACGTTTGCTCCATCGTCAAGGAATAAACATAGCTAAAAAGCGTCTGTATTTTGTTTTTTAATTTATTTTTGATGCTTTTTATAGTCATTTTTGTTACATAGAAACACGCTTAAACAAACTAAAACCGTCTTCCGTTGTAAAGCAGAAGACGGTTTTTAGAAATAATTGTACCTTGAAATTATTGTACTAAGAAACGCACATCGATACGACGGCCAGATACCCAGCGTTTTCCAACTTGCATAGAGCCTGTGCCTGCCAATACGACTTGAATGCGGTTTATATCGAGTCCGCCTTGATTAATCAAATAGTTTTTAACAACATCGGCGCGAGTGTATGGCAAATCGGGGTCTTTCATACTGGGTTCAATAAATGGTTTAAGCTCTATAGTCATTTCTGGGTGACTTTTCAAGAAAGCAATAACCGATTTCAAACGCCCTTGTTGAATAGGGGTCAGCTGGCTATCGTTCGGAATAAACCAAATTTGATTATTTGGCGTAGTTGGCGTTGCCGTTTTCTTGGCTGCTTCTACTTGTTTTGCGGCAATTGCTTTTTTCGTAGCCTCCAATTCTTTTTTGATTTCTGTCTTTTTAGCAATTTCTGCTTTCGCAATAGGCGCAGAAGGTGCTGCTGCTACTGGAACGGCTGCTGCAAGTTCTAATGCTTTGACTTTGTCTTCTAATAGTTGGTTTTCTTCTTTTACTTTGGCATCAGCCATGCTGGTTCCATATTTTTGTTTCAATTCTTCTTCGCGTTCTCTCATTTTACGGTCAAATTCTGCTTGTTGTATTCTCATTTTTTCGGCGAAGACAGCTTCTTGCTCTTTTTGTTTACGCTCCAACTCTAATTGCATTTCTTTTTCTTTTTGCGCCATTCTCAATTCCATTGCGGCTTGTTGTTCTTTTAGCTTTTGCTCAAATTCAGCTTCTTTTTCTTTTAGTTTTTGCTCTACTGTTTTTTCAGCGACAGCAACAACGGCTGGTTTATCCGTTTTAATGGTAGGCTGTGTTGCGCCATTAGGTAAAGGGTCTTTTTTCGATGTTTCTACTACGGCAACGGGTGCTGTTTCTACTTTGGCAGGTTTCACGTTCGCTTTCGGCGTTTCTACCGCAAGGGCTGGCGTTTCTACTTTGGCAGGTTTCACGTTCGCTTTCGGCGTTTCTACCGCAACGGCTGGTGTTTCTATTTTTGCAGGTTTCACGCTTGCTTTCGGCGTTTCTACCGCAACGGCTGGCGTTTCTATTTTTGCAGGTTTCACGCTTGCTTTCGGTGTTTCTACCTTCACTCTCTCGGCAGCGGCAACGGCGGCGGCATCTATTGTCGGTGCGCCGTTTGCTTCGCGCAATTCGTTTACTCGTTTTTCTTGGCGTTTTATAAATAAATCATTATCCGCTTCTTTCTTTTTTAAATTATCTACAATTTTTGACTTATCCGAAGTTGCCAACATTAAGATATTGACAGAAACGAGTGCTTCTTTGCGCTCATTTTGCAATTCGCCAACGGCTGTTTTTACTTTTTCTTGGTCTTCGGGCGAGCTTAATGCAAACTTGCGATAGTCGTTTACTTTTGTTCTAATTTCGGTCATTCGCGCAAAGCGTGCGTGGATTAATTGGCTATTGTCTTGTGTGGTGTCAATTTGAGTAAGCTCTTTATTGATATAAGCTATTTCTAATCGCATACGCTCAATATCGGCAACGGCAGCAGTTGTGGTGTCTTTTGTTTTAAACGGAGAAATCAAGGGCTTTGTTGCCGTAAAGTCTGCTACGCGGCCTCTTACCGAAACGCCGCCTTTGCCACCTTCGGTATTTATTGCGCCCACGCCTTCGTCTTTTTTGAAACTTGGGCCAGGGTCGCGTGGCGTGATAGATTCTTTATTGAATACAATTGGCACGTTCAAAATATCGTTGTCTATTTTTACACCGAAATTATAGTGTAAAGAAAGCATCAACGAGCCATATACGTCAGACGTGTTTTTATCGCCGCGCAAGCCTTTAAAATATTGGTTTGGCTTATAGGCTACAAGCAAATCGGCATCGGGGCTTGTTCCTAAATCGGTACGAAAAGCATTGCTTGCGTCTTCCAAATAATCGGTATTTGTAAAACGCGCCATCGCTTCCAAATTAAGGTTTAATTGGTCGTTCAACCGAAATTTAATACCGAGAGCTACGGGTATATTAATAATTGTGGTCGGGTAGCTCTCTTTCCCTTCGGTTTGCAGACCGCTCAATTTGGTTTCATACTCGCCGTCTTGTTTGATAACGGGCGCATTTGGATTATCTGCTTTTGATGCCGAATGAATCGTGTTGTCGTCCCAATAGTAGTATTGGCTTTTTTTACCCGTAGTAGGGTCATTATAATATAAATCGCCCTTGACACTAAAAGAAGATAAGCCCAAACCTGCCGAAATATAAGGTGCTACTGGCGCAATTTCCGTCATATTTCGCTCATTATCAAACGAGTAGGTAGCCAAAACTGCAAAATCGGTAATATGTGTTTGCGCATTTAGCGAACGCCCAAAATTAGCATTTTTCTCCGAATTGCGGTCGTTTACGGTAAATTGCCCATCGGTAACAAGCAATTTTGCTGACCATGCTTTATTAAAAAAGCGTTCTGCACTGAGTCCATACATGAAATCGCTTTTCCCGAATGCGGGTGTTGGCGATATATCATTGACCGAGTACATAAAACCACCATACGCGCCTACTCGCCATTGATAGGTGTTTTGCTGTGCTTGTGCGTTTATTGTTTGTAGAAGTAAGGTGATTGAAAGTAGTAATAATTTTTTCATATAATAATAAGAGGTAGTAAATCGTAGAGGTAGAAAAAAATTAGTTGTTTTTAAAGGAATTAATCCTTAAGTGCCTGCGGCAAATATAAACGCTATTATAAACGCCTTAAAACGTTGTATTTTACAGGGGTTTAAAATAGAGATTATTTATACTCTACTCCTTATTAGAGTCGATTGTCTTGGCCAAATTATTTTTATTATTTAACGAGAAGTCAAACTCTAAAGCAAGACCAACCATCGGGCGAACGAGTGTAATAGTTCGGCCGTCGGCATAGGTATAATTTAAAAAAGCGGCTCCTGCTTGCAAGCGGAAATAGGGAAACGGTTTTAAGCCTAAGGCTAAGTAGGCGGGTGCGCGTAAAATTGGCCCTGTGTAAACATCGTTTGTATTGCCGTCGGTCACGCTTGTAAGAAACAATCCGCCGCCTACGGTAGCGGTTCGGAAAACGGAAGAGCTGCTATTAGGGGC
>JBEEMU010000329.1:0-5268 GCA_041192485.1 Bacteroidota bacterium
TAGATTTTAAACATTTTATTGACGTTTAGTATATTTCAAATAATATGCCAAACAAGCAAAAAGCATTAAAACTATTTATAATTCGTGTTTTATTGACAATTCAATGTCAATGAGGAGCGTGTCCAAAATAAAAACGAGTTTTACTTTTTCAACGTTTCGGTGTACTCCGCGACCGATTTTATTTCATCGGCAGTCAATAATTGTTTAAAGGGAGTCATCACCTTGCGGCCGTTGGTAATAACGGCTATTTTTTCGGCTAACGAGAGCTTTGATTTTGTCAAATCAAATGCGCCATTAATTCCCATATCGCCCGTTGCGCCGTGGCAGCTTACGCAATTATTGCGAAAAACATCACTGCCGTATTGCCGCTCCGAACTGCCCGCGGTTTCGGGTGTTTTTGGCGCATCGTTGCCGCAACTACTTAGCAAACAACTACTTAGAAAGCAACTACTTAGAAAGCAAGTTGTGAGGAAAGATAAACTATTTTTTTTGGATAAAAAACGCATTTTAAAACGGATTGATTGATTAAATAGGAGAGTTACCTTTTCAGGCGGCAATTCACATCGTGTGGCCTAGTCTATTACACGAGTTAAAGGGATTCGACACGGATAAATAAAAGATAGCCGTGTTAAAAGATACGTTTCTTAAATATTACACGCAATCAACGACCTTCCACTCCTCGCCATTGCGTTTGAAAATATTGCGCGAAAGCGGATAAGAACCCGACGTGTGCGCTTTATGCACCACGATTTTAAGGTTATTGATGGCATCGGTATCGGTATCGTGTACGAAAAGACATACATCGCGGTTTGGAACACTAACTAATAGATTTTCGCCTATCTGCGCCTCTATTTGCTGCCAAAGCCCAGGCAATAGCAAGAGTGCAGCTTCATAATTGCCGCCGCAAGTTGCAGCATAAAAACCTTCTTCGGTATCATGCACCGCAAACTGTTTTTCAATTTCGGGAATCATGTTTGTCACCGCAATATCGCGCAAGTCGGGCAGCTCAATCACGCCGTCGGAGGTGAGGTGCCGCTCTTGCACAAACTCGAAATGCGACTGGCGGTCGATAGCATAAAACAACCAGATATCATCAACAAAAGGCTCGCAAACCAATTGCTGTTCTCTATCTAAATGATAGACTTTGCCATCGTATTTCGACAAAATACTCCTCGGAACGGTGTCTGCTTGCACGGCTTTTAGGCGCGGCATGATTTTATCTAAGGGCAGTTCGTTGTCTGGCAAGCGATTTTTTACCTCGTCGATAATTTTTTTTAAATACTCGTCGTTTACTTCCATTATTCTTTTATTTTACTGTCGATAAAAATAGTGACAGGGCCGTCGTTGAGCAGGCTAACTTTCATATCTGCGCCAAAAATACCTGTTTGAATGGTGTTTTTTACTTCGCTTTGTACTGTTTTTATAAAAAACTCATACAAAGGAATTGCTTGTTCGGGGCGAGCCGCTCGAATATAAGACGGACGGTTTCCTTTTTTGGTGCTTGCAAATAAAGTGAACTGGCTGATAATCAATACATTGCCATTCACCTCATTTAAAGCCAAATTTGGCACACCCTTTTCATTGGCAAAGATACGCATTTGTATGATTTTTTTTGCTAACCAGCTCGCATCTTCTTCGCTATCCTGCGGCTCTATGCCTACTAAAACGAGTAGTCCTAAGTTTATTTGCCCTGTTATTTTTTCATCGATAGTAACCGACGCTTCGGTCACGCGCTGGATGATAGCTCGCATGGTGTATTTTTAAGAGAATGAGTTTTTAATGAAATGGGTTTTGATACGCCGCTTTTTTCAAAGAAATGGTATCTGTTAACGACAGTAAAAATGCTTTTAATTGGGCTTTTTGCTGGGCATCAAGCGGCTCGTAGATAGTTGGAGGGCAGCTTGGGCAAACGTTCGGATTCGGAACAGGATTGCCAACTTGGGTTAGAAACGGGTTGATATTTGCCGCATAATGAATATGGTCGGCATAGTGGTCTATCACTTCATCGAGGGTTGCAAAACGGCCATCGTGCATATACGGAGCGGTCAAACCGATATTCCAGAGGCTTGGCGCACGAAATTTGCCATTGTCTAAGGTGTCGTGTGTGATTGCGCCGCGCCCTTTATCCGCAAAATTGGCTAAGGCAGAAACGGCATCTAAGCCGTTATTATGAAAATTACTTTTAAAAAGCGGCTTGTCGTGGCAATGAAAACACTGTGCATCGCCAGCCTCTAAATTAAAAAATAGCTTTCTACCCGAATCTATATCGTCGTCGGTAACAACCGCGCCTGTCACATACATTTTCCAATACAACGAATTTGACCCCACAATTATCGTTCGCTCAAACATGGCAATAGCCTTGACTGCCAACTCTTTTGTTATTTCGGAAGCGTAACTTATGCCATAAGCCTTGCGAAATAAACGCTGATACATCGTGTCATTTTGTACTTTTTGCTCCACATTTTTCCAGTTTTCGTGGAGTTCTATGGGGTTTTCAACGGGCTGAATGGCTTGCTCTTCGAGCGATGCTGCCCGTCCGTCCCAGAACATTTCGGTTTGCCGAAAGGCTAAATTTTGTATTGCCATCGACTGGCGCGGCGTTAATCCGCCTTCAACGCCTACGCTAAACCGACTGGTATCGCTGAAACCATGCGTTTGCAAATGGCACGAAGCACAAGACAGTGTGTTATTTCGGCTCAACCGTTTGTCATAAAATAAATGCCGCCCAAGCTCCACGATATTTCCATCAAATTGATAGCCCGCCGGAAGGTCGGGTTGCGGAAAGCCCACAGGCACGGTCAGGCTGAATGGTTGAGGCGAGTAAGCGATGCCGCGCAAATCTACGCCCGTAGGCGTTTGCGGCGGCTCTTGCGTACAGGCGGCTATAATGATAGCGAATAGTACGGAGATAAAAGCTATTTTTTTCATAAGAAAACGGATTAAATAAACACGGTCATCATTGGCTCAGAACACCCTGAGTAAAGCATATAGAACAAGTGGAGTCATTACAATAGCGTTAACCTATATACCCATTAATGTTATGACAATGGTTTGGCTCTGGTTATTTAAAATGTCTTACTTAGTAGTCAATCCATTTAATCCTGTCGGATAAAGTGCGTGGATTATTTGGCGAGTGCGACTTTAGTCCGCTCCATAAAAACATCCCGATTTTTCAACGAATTTTGTGTCGTGTGGCGGGCTAAAGCCACACCAGCCTAACCGACAGCATTAACTTGAAAGACTACTTAGTAAACAAAAAACAAACCTTTTACCCTTTTCTAAAATCCTCTTTGCGTATTTCATAAAAAACAGAAGGGTAGCCCGCACAATCGCCTTCATTTCTGACGAAAGTCATGCCTAATTTTTTCATTACGCCTATAGAGGCCGTGTTTTCGAGGGCTGCTTGCGCATAAATACGCGGCAAACCCAGCACCTCGAAGCCGTATTGCAAACAAACCTGCGATGCTTCGGTCGCATAGCCTTTGCCCCATTCTTTGCGCAAAAGTCGGTAGCCTAAATCCACTTCGTCGGTTTCTGGGTGATATTTTAAGCCGCAAAAGCCGATATTTTCGCCCGTTTCTTTTACGATAACTGCCCAACGCCCCATATTTGTAGGGGTGTAGGGGTCGTAGTTGCTTAGAAAATCGCGGGCTTCGGCTACAGAGTCGAAGGCTTTGTCGCCCGTGTATTTTATGACAAGTGGGTCGGCGTTGAGGGCGTAACTTGCAGCAGCATCGCTGGTGCTAAGTTCGCGTAAAATAAGTCGCGGGGTTTCCAATTTGAACATACAGTATGGTTTAGGAATGGATAAAAGATAACTTGGTTATCATTTACACGTTCTTTAAACTTTTTTTATAAATTTTCAAGCCATTCGGCGGCGGCTTTCAACACGCCTCTATGCCCATCAGGAACGCTTTGAATGGTGCTTATTTTAAAGTTTTTCTGAAACCAATTGCTCGAATGAAGGGGAATAGTTGTGTCTTTTTCGCCAAATAATAAGTGGACTTTCATGCGGTTAAAGACGAAAATATCTTGTATCACATTCGGCTTTATTGGCAAATATTGGAGGGTGCGCCACCAAAAAAACATTTTTTTGCGCAATTCCTCATCGGTAAAATACTTTTCTGCGAAAGCGAGTTGAAACGGCGACACCAAACCAATTTGCTGCAATATGCGTCCTGTTTTCAGCAACCAACTTGGGTTTTTGCTTAGTTTTTCAATCATTTTTTTAAAAAAAAGTGGCGTTTTTATATACGGGTGAAATTTGTTTTGCGGCGCAGCGGCAGGCGCAAATAAATAAAGGGTGAGCGGTTTTTGTGGAAAATAGTTCAAACTTGCCAACACAACCCGTCCGCCCAAGCTATAACCCGCCAAATCAAAATGCTGAAGCTGCGGCTCTTTTTCCCGAATATGCTGCACCAATTCTGCCATATCGTGCGTATCAAAACGACTGCCTTGCCAACGGCTTTCGCCGTGCAATGGCAAATCGACGGTGTAAACGGTATAGTTTTTCTGCGCTGCCACCGCTGCAAACGACTGCATACAGGTTTGGTTTTCGCCATAGCCATGCACTACTATTAATAGTCGCTCGCCGTTGCCATAGCGAGTAGCCGCAATTTGCCCGTGTCCTAATTTGAAAAATAGGGTCAATACAATAGAATTGAAGTAATTAGTAAGATAGGTCGCTTAAACAGTTGCGAATTGAACACAACGAGAGGTCGTTTCTACGCAGCAAAGGTAACACTAATTTTTATTTTCTTTCAAAAAAAATCGAAGCATTGTCTTACCTTTGCGGTAATTTTTCATCAAAAATAAACCAATGACTGTTTTTAAATTAGCTTATTCGAGCCTTTTGTTCTGCATACTTATTGTTTCTACTTTCCTAAGTTGCAACCTCACGCAAAACCCTGCGGATAGTTTAATGAAACGCTATCGCGCCGAACTTGCCACCAAAACAACTTCTGACGACAGCGTTGCGGTGAGCGAAGTGTATATTCACGAAAAAGCAGATTCGTTTCCGACCCTGCCGCACGACTCGCTGCAAGCCATGAAAGACGTGGTGAACCATATTTGGCAACGCAAAAACGATGACCCAGAAACGCGCATTACGGCAAAAGATATGGGAAAAGCGGCGTTTATCGGCGGCGATACCGCTTTACAAACCTATATCCACGAAAATTTGCGCTATCCTGTTTCTGCCAAAGAAAAGCGGATTGAAGGAACCGTTATTCTTGGGCTTATCATCAATCCAGACAGCACCGTTGCGGC
>JBEEMU010000330.1:0-5349 GCA_041192485.1 Bacteroidota bacterium
TGCAACGCGCTATTGCGATTGCGGCATTAAGTCGTAGTATTTGTACTATTACAAACTACTATGGAAGCAATGATGCTGCTGCTGCTCGACAAATTGCGGAAAGCATGGGCGTTAAAACAAGGCTTTTTCAAACGATACGTTCCGAAACAACAGCTGATAATGAGCTTGTTAATGAGCTTGTTAATGAGCTTGTTTTAGAATTAGACAGCCGCTATTTAACTCCCCGAAAACACTTGGAAGTGAACTGCGGCGAAGCGGGTCTAAGTGTTCGAATGTTTGCGCCCATTTTGGCGAGCTTGTATGAAACCGTGGTGATGACGGGCGAGGGAAGTATTCAAAAACGCCCGATGACGATGGTTGTAGAAGCGTTATCGGCATTAGGTTGTCGAGTAGAAACACAAGATAGCTGTTTACCCATGTCTATTTTTGGCAAAATAAAGCCTGCCGAAATTCATATAGACGGCTCGGAAAGTTCGCAGCTACTAACAGGCTTGTTAATCGCGCTGCCTTTGCTCGATGGCGACAGTATTCTACACCTTAAAAACCTAAAAAGCATTCCTTATATTGCCATGACTATAGCCGTTTTAGCTGATTTTGGGATAGAAATTCACCATTCCGACTTTAAAACTTTTTATATAAAAGGCAATCAAACGATACTGCCCAAAACATACACTGTAGAGGGCGACTGGAGCGGCGCAGCCTTTCATCTTGTGGGCGCAGCCATTAGCGGAACGGTTTTGCTAAAAGGCTTAAACTATCAATCGCAGCAAGCCGACCGCGCCATTTTAGCTGCTTTAGAACGCTGCGGCGCAACTATCGCTATTTCCGAAAACGGTATTCGAATAACAAAATCTGCCTTAAACCCCTTCCGATTTGATGCTACTCATTGCCCCGATTTATTTCCGCCGTTAGCCGCTTTAGCCGCTTGTTGCGTAGGAGTTAGCACTATTGTCGGCACTAATCGCCTAAAACACAAGGAAAGCGACCGCGCAATAACCATTCAAACAGAGTTGAAAAAGATAGGCATTGATGTTGTTTTAACAGAAAACACCATGCTTGTCATGGGCGGCACTCAAATCACAGGTGGCAACACCAATTCGCATAACGACCATCGAATAGCCATGATGCTAGGTATTTTGCGCACGGTAGCCAACGGCGATATTGCTATTGCAAATGCGGCTGCGGTCGCAAAATCGTACCCTACTTTTTTTGATGACTTAAATTGACCTAACTTACCCTTTTTCATTGACATTATACCAATCTATTTTGCGAGAATAATACATTACAGCAGACAATACGGCAAATAAACCGACGCTTCCAACCAATAAAGCGAAGCCTTCTAATTGCAAAATGATAAAAATAAAGCCATAAAGCAGGCTAAGAATACATGCAACGATAGCCCCTAAACGCATATTATCTAAAATAGCTCGCACATAGCCCGATATGAGCAAAATAGTGGCGGAAGCAGAAATAAAATACGCAAAATTAAATGATGTTTGCTCCGATATTGCTACTAATAAAGTGTAAAATAAACACAAAGCCAAGCCTACTAAGATGTATTGGAACGGGTGAACTTTCTTTTTATTCAATACTTCTATAAAAAAGAAGGTTAAAAAGGTTAAAGCAATAAAAAGAATGCCATACTTTACGGCACGAGTTGATTTTGCATAACTATCTATGGGTATCATAAGGCTTACGCCAAATAAAGATTTATCCAAACCCTGGGGCGCATCTGTAAATGACTGCGGATAAGCCCTATTTAAATGCAAAATATTCCAATGTGCATCAAACCCTTTGTCGCTTACTTTGCGGTCGTCGGGCAAAAATCCACCGTCAAAACTTGGGTTTGGCCAAACAGAGTTAAGCGTAATATCCGTTATTTTCCCGACAGGAGCAAAATGAATAAGGTCGGAACCTTTTAAATCAAGGTCGATGGCAAAGCTAAAATTTCCTTTTTCATTATTAATTACGCCTATTGGAACGTTGGCATGAATGCCCGTAGCCGCAATATCGGCATTTGCCAAGCCCGAATTAAACGGCAATTCCGCACCATTCCAGGTCAATGACACCATTTTATCGATGCCTCGCAAATCACTAATTCCAATATCTAATTGTGCTGCGTTCCCATCTATATTTTCCGACTTCACCCCTAATGATGTAAAGTTTAAGGCGGAAAACACCCCTTCTATATGCAGTTTACTGCTATAAACTACCACATCATAAATCCCACGTTTCCGCGTTTCGGGTACTAAACTACCCTTTAGCTGTAATTTTTCGGGTAAAAAGTGCGCATAATGGGTTTCAAACACCGTTTTTTTAGTTTCTTCGTCGGTTACGGGTACGCTATAAGGCACGGAAACCACAGGCCCCACAATATTTTGGGTACCTCCCCATTTATCGCCGACATCTCGTATCGCTTCATTGCGGTATGATTCGCGTTCATAAATAATTGTAGATACTAATGATGTAGGAATTAGCAAAATCAAGCCCAAAAAACTAATTATTATAGCCTTTAAAATAATGCTATCAGACCATTTTGAAGGCGGCGGCGGCGGCGGCAACGGGGCCATCACAGTCGGCACTTTCGGTGGGCTATTATCGGGTGGGGTAGGAGGTAGGTGCATTTCTGCCATAATTCAATAAATTTATAAGTTTAACTATCTTTTTTTATTAAAGGGCCAAGTTAGAACTTTTTAGCAATACCGTGTATCTTTTTTAAAATAATAACTCAATTTTATGCACCAGTAAGGCTGAAAGCGTTAGACAGTTAAACGGCGTTTAATATAAAAACTCGAACAAGCCCACAATAATTCCAAAAATTTATCTACCTTTGCCGCCTAATTATTTTTACCGTATTAAAAGCTAAAAAGCCATCGAACCGATAGACATTTTGCGCAAATACTGGGGGCATCAAGCGTTCCGACCGATGCAAGAAGACATCATCAAGTCTGTTTTGCAGGGCAACGACACGCTTGCCTTACTGCCTACGGGCGGCGGGAAATCGATATGTTTTCAAGTGCCAGCCCTGTGTCGCGAAGGAGTTTGCATCGTTATTTCGCCGCTAATTGCGCTGATGAAAGACCAAGTGCATAATTTGCGAAAGCGGAATATTGACGCAGAAGCCATCTATTCGGGCATTGCTTACCGCGATATCGACCGGATTTTAGATAATTGCGTCTTCGGTAAAGTCAAATTTTTATATCTTTCGCCCGAAAGATTGCAGAGCGAACTCGTGCGCACTCGCTTAGGGCGTATGAACGTTTGCCTGCTCGCCATCGACGAAGCGCACTGTATTTCGCAATGGGGCTACGATTTTCGCCCGCCCTACCTGCAAATCGCCGAAATACGACCGCTTTTGCAAAAAACGCCTGTTTTGGCACTCACGGCTACCGCAACCCCCGAAGTTGTCACCGATATTCAAGACAAATTGCAATTTAAACGGCGAAATAGTGAAAATATATTCCAACAGAGTTTTGTTCGCGATAATTTGGCCTATGTGGTGCGCGAATGTGAGGAAAAAACGGAAAATGCACGCGATATTTTGCTAAAAATGAAGGGAAGCAGCGTTGTTTATGTTAGAAATAGAAAAGAAACGCTCTTAACCGCGCAATATTTGCAGAGTTATGGCATTTCTGTGGCACATTACCACGCAGGACTGTCAGCAAAAGAACGCAGCGCCGCGCAAGAATCTTGGATTAACGGCCGCGTCCGCGTCATTGTGGCAACTAATGCTTTCGGTATGGGCATTGATAAACCCGACGTGCAAACCGTCATTCATTTAGACGTTCCCGAAACCATCGAAGCCTATTTTCAAGAAGCGGGTAGGGCAGGGCGCGATGGCAATAAAGCCTTTCCTATCTTGCTTTACTCGGTGCATGACCGCCCGAAATTGGAGCAAAAATATCTCCTTTCTTACCCTTCACTTCCCGAAATTCGCCGCGTTTATCAAGCCTTGGGCAACTATTTTCAATTGGCAATTGGGAGCGGCGAAGGCGAGAAATTCGACTTTGACATCGCCGAATTTACAGTACGCTACGAATTTAATTTATTAAAAACCTATAATGCCTTAAAAATATTGGAAAGCGCGGGCTGGGTGATGCTTTCCGAATCGGTGTTTAAACCCGCAACCATTCAAATCAACGTCAATAAAGAAGAGTGGTATAATGCCGTGCTGAAATACCCGAATTTGGAAACGGTTATGAAGGTTTTGCTTCGAGCCTACGACAATATTTGGCACCACCCCGCCGAAGTCGACGAAGGCAAAATTGCCGATTATTTAAAAATGCCTTACGCAAAAGTGCGTCAACAATTGTCCTTTTTGCAACAGCAGCAAATCATACGCTATTCGCCGAAAAACGATAGCCCACAACTGCTTTTTGTCCGCGAGCGCGTCAGTTTAGAAAACCTAAACCTCACCGAAGCCGCTTACGAGTTCCGCAAACAGCGGCATTACGACAAAATGCAAGCCATGCTGCGTTATTGCGAAACAAATAGGTGCAGAAGCGGGCAGTTAATCGCCTATTTTGGCGAAGAAAATACCCGAAAATGCGGGAACTGCGACGTTTGTTTACACGAAAAACGAGCCTTGCGGCAACACGCCAACTACGAAGCCGTCAATCAACGCCTCCTCGAACTCTTGCGCGAAAACCAATTAGATATGGATATGTTGTTAAGCTTTTTCTCGCCGTCGCAACAAGACTTAGCCACCAAACTTTTTACCTATTATTTAGAAGAAGGCACTATCTGCGAAACCGACGACGGAATACTGCAATGGATAGTGTAGCGTTTATTTTTTTACCCTAAACATAAAAAATTAGCAACTCATAAAAAACAAGCATGATTTTATCAAACAAACCCTCTATTGCCAATCAATTCATCGCCGAACTCCGCGATATAACTATTCAGACCGACCGTATGCGCTTCCGCCGCAATATGGAGCGTTTGGGCGAGATTTTTGCCTATGAAATAAGCAAAACCTTCGCCTATCAAACCAAAGAAGTAGAAACGCCATTAGGCGTAGCCAGCATAGAAGTGCCTGAAAGTCAGCCCGTTATCGCCACCATTTTGCGAGCAGGACTGCCCTTGCACCAAGGCTTACTAAACGTTTTAGACCACGCCGACAACGGTTTCGTTTCCGCTTATCGCAAACATCATAAAGACGGAACTTTTGAAATAACGGTAGAATACATTTCCTGTCCGCCCGTCGATGGGCGCATTCTAATCGTGTGCGACCCGATGTTGGCAACAGGTTCGTCGCTCGTTTTAGCCGTCGAAAAACTCTTAGAACACGGCACGCCTGCTAAAATCCATTTAGTAACCGCCATCGCTTCCACAATGGGCGTTGACTAT
>JBEEMU010000331.1:0-3169 GCA_041192485.1 Bacteroidota bacterium
TTTCAATAAAGGACAGTTTGTTCGCGACGCGACTCCTGCCGAAATTGATGGACTTGCCGCTGCAAATAACGGCGTTGCACCCACAAATAACAATACAGCACCACCAAAATCCACCGCGCCAAAAGCGACTACACAACAACAAGCACCCGCAAAAAATACGCCTTCGGCAACTAATAGCGGCAGCGCAGTAGCTGTAAATACGGGCGAAGGACCTACCATCAGCATCACTTCGCCGCAAGTAACACGCGGATTCGTCATTTCTACCGCCGTAGAAAACCTCGATGTAAAAGGCATTGCTTCCGATAAACAAGGGGTGCGCCAAGTGCGCGTGAACGGATTAGTTTCTTGGCTCGGTTCGGCTAATAAAACGCAAACAACCTTTGAAATACCCGTAACTTTGGTCGCAGGACAGAATAATATTTGGATAGAAGCCGAGGACTTGAATGGCAATAAAACCCGCGAAGAGTTTGTGATTGACCGCAAAGTGTCCACGGCTTCAAATGCGGTAGCTGGCGGAAATAAAAAAACGCCAAAAACAACAACCAAACCTGCACCAACTTCTACCGAAGCCACAAAAGGTTCGCTGTATAGAACGGCTTTAGTTATTGGCAACGCAAAATATGACGGGTCAATGCTCCGCAATTCGCGGAATGATGCCGACTCGTTGGCAGGCGAATTGCGCCGACAAGGTTGGGAAGTGATGCACTATTCCGACCTCAATCAAGAAGAAATGGATAATGTTATTGTCCAATTTGGGGCAAAAATTAAGCAAAAAGGCGGCGCTGCATTATTTTACTACGCAGGACATGGCGTACAATTAGGCGGCGACAACTACCTTATTCCCACCAATTCACCCATCAAAAAACAGGGCGATGTGAAATACAAAGCCATCAATTTGGCATCAGTTTTAGACGAAATGAACAATGCAAATAATAAAATGAACATCGTTATTTTAGACGCTTGCCGCAATAATCCATTCGCTTCCGAATCCCGTGGCATCGCAAATGGCGGTTTGGCTGCCATCTCTAATGCCCCCGCAGGAACGTTTATCGCCTACGCAACCGCACCCGGCCAAACCGCATCTGACGGCGACGGAATGAACG
Organism: Bacteroidota bacterium; assembly: GCA_041192485.1. Taxonomy (GTDB): domain Bacteria; phylum Bacteroidota; class Bacteroidia; order Chitinophagales; family Saprospiraceae; genus JBEEMU01. Next base: position 1,104 of record JBEEMU010000331.1, read on the forward strand.
GTTTATACACGCAAGAGTTGCTAAAAGCAATCCGTCAAAAAAACTTAACCATAGAAGAAGTGTTTAAAAAAGTGCGTAAAAACGTGCGTCAGCAGTCGGGCGGGCAGCAAATACCTTGGGACAGCTCCTCCTTAGAAGAAAAATTCACGTTCTTAAAAGACGAGAAAAAATAAAAAATAAGAAATTTTATTGCATTATACAAATTATCTTTTATACAAATTATCTTTTATACATCCCTAAGCAGCGTTTATCCTAAAAATTTCGTTTATACAGTTGGGTATTTTTTATAAATACTCAACTGTATTTTTTTATAAAAAAAACCCTATCTTTGCGGCGAACTTAGGGGTTATTTGTTGCCTAAGCCCTTAATCGCCTGCGGCAACTCACAGATTTATCCTTGCTATTAGCTTTCATTCATACATCTTTTACAAAACCCATTTCATGAAAAAGAAACACGTTTTTTATCTCTTTTTGGCTATTTTCGCTATTTTTACCGCCAGTTCTTGCACCAATAAATCGGAAACCTTGAGCATCGACCGAGGCGAAAACTATTTTCCTTTGTTTAAAGGGAAATATTGGGACTATCGAGTGGACTCTATCAGCTATAAATTAAGAAACGAACAAACACATACCGTCGATTCGTTTCACCACTCCTTCTTCGTGCGCGAATTAGTTAGCGACACCTTGCGCGATGCTGCAGGCCGTCCCTCTTACCGCTTGGAACGCTACACCCGACCAAATAGAGATTCAAGCTGGAAATTAGAGGACGTTTGGCTCATCACCCGCACGACCGCAACCGCCGAGCGCGTGGAAGAAGACCAGCGGTTTTTGAAATTAGCGTTCCCCGTAAACAAAACCACAAAATGGAATTGTGTGCAGTTTATCGACCCTTACACCGAATTGAACATTTGGGGCGAGCGCACAGTAGCTGCTTATTCCGCCGATAAAGGCTGGGGCGTTCAATCTAAATACACCTCTATCGACGTACCATACACGATAAACGGACGGACGTATGACTCCACAGCAACCGTTTTATTCGCCGATTCGGACGCAAATTCATCGATAGGAGTAGGCATCAATCGCCGTTACTATCAAGAAGTTTATGCCCGAAACATCGGACTGATTTATAAACGACTCGAAATTTTGGACACGCAATGCAACGACCCCGCAACCTGCAATCGAGCAAACCTGCCTTGGGAAGGACGCGCCGAAGTAGGCTTTATCCTCTTGATGAAGTTAGATGCTACAAATTAAAAAATAAATTAGCAATTTGCTTGTTAATTTTAAAAAAAGTCGTACCTTTGCGTAGTTCATACGTTGGGCGTAATGAGAGAACACAAAATAACTACCACATATTTTTTTAACTAAATAAATAGTTTAAAATCACGCCTCATTATAATTTTAACGATGACCTAATAATCGGTCAAGAAGCCGAGAAAGAAGTAGCAATTCTTTTACAAGAGAAATTTTCTATTTCAATAGATGCGCTTAAAGGAAGAAATGTTGGTTAATAAAAACTATTTCAGGTCTGTAACTGGCGGAGATGTTGGTAGTTATACCAAAATGTATTTAATAAAAATTGATACGTTTAAAACGTGGGGAGAACAATTGCAATACAATATAGGCATAGGTTGCTAATTTGCCAAATGATTTTGCTATAATCATAAAAAAACCGTATCTTTTCGTTTTAAAAAAATCATAAGAATTAACTTATTATGAAATTTGCAGACGTAAAAAACGATATTGCTTTTCGCAAAATATTTGGCAACGAAAGCCGAACCGAAACCCTTATTTCTTTTCTCAATGCCATTTTGGGCTTTGAGGGCAAAGATAGAATTGTGTCCGTAACTATTGTAAATCCTTACCAATTGCCCAAACTAAAAGGTGGGAAAGTGAGTATTTTAGATGTGCGAGCAACTGACCAAAAAAAGCAGCAGTTTATCGTAGAGATGCAAGTAGCCGAGCAAGACGGTTTTGGTAAACGAGTTTTATACTATTTAACGAAAAGTTATAATAGTCAAATTTGCCGTGCCGACCAATATCGTAAACTAAAACCTGCTTTTTTT
>JBEEMU010000332.1:0-5228 GCA_041192485.1 Bacteroidota bacterium
AAGCAAACTAAGCAGCATTTTTTTGCTGCTCGTATGCGCCGCCTATTTCTATTTGCAATTTACCGGCATTTCCCTTTTCAACACCTTTGCCACCGAACGCAGCAAGCCCGACAGTTATGGCAGCAGCACCAGCCGCAATCATCATCGTTTTTATCATAAGTAACTATCAATCATCATTTTATGGAAAGTTTATTCAACCTTCAATCCATTTTAGCTTCGTTGCTCTATTCGTTTATCGGCATTTTCATTTTAGTCGTTTCCTTTTATATCGTCGAGAAAGTGTCGCCCGAAAACCTTTATTCGGAGGTAGTTGATAAAGGCAACTCGGCTATTGCGATAGTTGCAGGCGCGTTTATGTTGGCTATTGCTATCATCATCGCTTCGGCTATTCATTAGCAACGCGGCCTTCCAACTTACTATGCGCCTACTTTTATTGCTTTCGGTAGCCATCATCGCTACTTCGGGCTTAATTTACGAACTCATTGCGGGAACACTTGCCAGCTACTTGCTCGGCGATTCGGTCACGCAGTTTTCCACCATTATCGGTGTCTATCTTTTCGCGATGGGCATCGGTTCTTTTTTGTCTAAATATTTTCAAAAAGACCTTTTAATCGCTTTTATTACGATAGAAATATTAGTGGGTTTGGTCGGCGGGTTTAGCAGCACCGCCTTGTTTCTGCTCTTCAATTTCGTGCAGTCATTTCGCCTGCTTTTATACAGTATTGTCGGCGTAACGGGCATTTTAGTCGGCTTAGAAATCCCGTTAATGATGCGGCTTTTGCGCGATGAGTGGTCGTTTAGCGACTTAGTTTCGCGCGTTTTCTCCTTCGATTATGCGGGTGCCTTAGTCGCATCGTTAGCCTTCCCCCTTTTCTTTGTTCCGAACTTAGGCTTAATAAAAACTGCCTTTTTCTTCGGAGCAATGAACGTTGTGGTCGCCCTTTTGCTGCTTTTTTCGCCGTTGGTGAGTGGTAAAAACGTGCTTTATACCAAAATAATCGCCATTTTATCGCTATTAATATTAATAACAGGCTTTATTTTTGGTAATACTATCATGCAATACACCGAAACGCTTTTGTATGGCAGCAACGGCGAGAAAGTTATTTACAGCACCTCCTCGCCGTATCAACGCATCACGCTTACGGCCGACAAACAGGGAACGCATTTATACCTCAATGGCAACCTGCAATTTTATTCTGCCGACGAATACCGCTACCACGAAGCCCTCATTCACCCAGCCTTCACGCTGTTTCCGCTTGCTAAAAACGTTTTGATACTCGGCGGCGGCGATGGCTGTGCGGCACGCGAAGTGCTGAAATACACGACCGTAGAACACCTTACTTTGGTCGATTTAGACGCGAAAATGACTGATTTTTTTAGTAAAAATCCCTTAGCCTTAGCTATCAATAAAGGTTCGTTAGGCAATAAACGCTTAAAACTCATCAATGGCGACGCTTTTTTATGGCTTAAAAACAACCAAAATAAATACGATATTGTCATCGTCGACTTTCCCGACCCCTCTAATTATTCGGTCGGCAAACTTTATTCTACCGCCTTCTACCGCGAATTGCAACGGCATTTAAGCCCCGAATCTATCGTTGCGGTGCAATCTACTTCGCCCTTTGTTGCGCCGAAAGCCTACTGGTGCATCAATAACACGCTTAGTGCGACAGGTTTTCACGTCATTCCGTATCACAATTACGTCCCTTCTTTTGGCGAATGGGGCTATGTTCTCGCTTCTTTAAGCCCTCAATTCACGCCCGACTACACGCATTTGCCCCCCGACCTCCGCTTTTTTGATAGCACCGCTTTCGCGGGAATGATGATTTTCCCAAAAGATATGGGTTTTAGGAAAACCGCCATTAATCAACTCAATAATCAAGCATTAGTGCAGTATTTTGAAGAAGAATGGCGCAAAGTGCAGTAGAAATGCTTTATAAATAGCGGCACGGCATCTTCTAAATAAGCGACCAGCCTTGCCTCAACTAAACTGAACTAACATTCAAAAAAAAAGAACACCATGAACCGCCTTTCTTTCCTGCGCCGCCTTTCGCTCGGAGCCGCCGTTTTAGCTTTTAGCAACGTTTTTCAAGCATGTGTGAACCAAGCGGCTCGACTTTTTTCGTTTAAACGCACCGATGGCAACGCGAAAGCAGGGCATTTAGTGCGCGAACCCTTGCCCGACAACACGCCTATTTCTCGCACCGAGCATTGCGATGTCTTAATTATCGGCGGAGGTATTTCCGGTTTAGCAGCGGGTTATTTTTTAACAAAAAAAGGCGCGAAAAATATCAAACTCATCGAATTAGATGCCGAAATTGGCGGAAACGCAAAGAATGGCGAAAACAAATACAGCAAATACCCTTACGGCGCACATTATTTGCCTATTCCGAACGCCACAAATACCGATTTAATCCAGTTTTTATACGAAAACAAAATTATTACAGGCTTTAATGCCGAAAATATACCTATTTATAACGAGTTTGACCTTTGCCACGACCCAAAAGAGCGATTGCTTACGCATAAATACTGGCAAGAAGGGCTTATCCCGATACCCAAAATGCCCGAAGATAAAGCGGATTTTGACCGTTTTTTTCACCTTATCAACGAATTAAAAAACCTAAAAGACGATGCCGATAACTTCGTTTTTGAATTGCCTTTGGCGAAAAGCAAACTAACTGCCCGTTGCCGCGAATGGGACACCTATTCATTCGCTCATTTTTTGCAAAAAGAAACCCTAAACTCCCCTAGTTTATTATGGTATTTAAATTACTGCTGTCGCGACGATTATGGGCAAACTATCGACCAGATTTCAGCGTTTGCAGGCTTGTTTTATTTTGCCGTAAGGCGTGGAAAAGGCGCGAATTGTGAAGAAAACGCCGTGCTAACTTGGCCCGAAGGCAATGCGCATTTAGTCGAACTTTTAGCGAAAGATTATAAAAACGCCATTTTTACCCAACAAGTTGTCCGAAAAATAAACGCTGACGATACGAATACAATCACCACCGTTTTTGATATAAAAAGCAACACACATTACCAAATAATTGCCAAAAAAATTATCCTAAGCGTCCCTTTTGCCGTGCGTAAAAAGATTTTTCCGATAGAAATAAACACTCCTTTAATCTTAGAACATCAACCTTGGTTAGTTGCGACGCTTACTTTGCGTTATTTTGACACAACATTCGATAAAAATGGCTACCCGCTTTCATGGGACAACGTTTTTATGGAAGGCGAAACGCTTGGCCTCGTTTTTGCACAACATCAAAACCTGCAAACACCTGTTGAAAACTTCGTTTTTACCCTTTATAAACCTCTCGGCAACGCTTCTACAAAAACACCTGCCGAAATTCGTCAACTTTATTACCAAAAAACCGACCTCGACCTACAACACGAGATAATAAGCGACCTAACAGCCATTTATCCGACCATCAAGCAAGAACTTATTGCCATCGATTGCAAGATTTTAGGGCATGGCATGGTGTCGCCAAGCATCAATTTCTTACTAAATCGGCATAAAAAAAACCTTTCTTTGCCTTATAAAAACAAGGTTTTCTTTGCTCACACCGATTATAGTGGCATTTCACTCTTTGAAGAAGCTTTTTGGCAAGGTTTAGAAGCTGCAAACGCTATTTTACACGATAATTTGTAAAAAATTTAAAAAAAAAGTAAAAAAAGTAAAATTTTTTTTAATTTACCAAACATTTAGCCTTACCTTTGCCCTAAATAAAAACCATTAATTCAAAATTAATCATAATTAACCAAGTATTATCAATGAAAAATTTTATTTTATTAATCACTTTAATCCTGTTTAGTGGCAGTATTGCTACGGCACAACCCAAAGAGAAGGCAAAAAAACAAGTTATTGACTTCTCGAAAAGCGGCGGCAAAACGACCGTTAAAACAAACGAAGAAGAGTCAAAGAATGGGCTTGAATACAAAAACGCTATTTGGATAGAAGCTACTTCTTTCCTTGCCGGTTATGTAGATTTTGGTTACGAACGTGCAATAACCAATAATTTTAACTTAGAAGTAGCCGTTGGCCCAAGCTATAAAGGGCTTGCAAACTTTATAAGCGATGCTATCGGCTTCGAAGTTCTAAAATCTAATATCAATGAGAATACCACTTATTGGACAGATAAAGGCTATATACCAGGTGATGGCGTTCACCTTCGCTCCTTTAGCTCTAGTGGTTATTATAATAATCTAAAAGAAAATGGCGGTATCTATTTATTAGCAGAACCTAAATATTTCCCAGAAGACGATGCCTTTGATGGCTTTTTTGTAGCAGGGCGTTTTCAATATATTAGTAATAATTATTCCACGTTACTTCCCGATATTGTAAAATCAAAGCTCTCTTCTGGCGGTCAAATAATTTACGGAACAGAAAAAATAACATTAGTGCGTACTAACTTTGATATCATACCAAGTATTGGTTGGGAATGGCAAACTGGCCGTGTTTTATTCGATTTTGAAGGCGGTATGGGTCTGCGCTTTGCTTCTATTAAAGGCTATGATACAGGCTATGGTGTAGATGCTTCGGGCAACTATCATTTTGAAATGCTTAATCCTTATATAGAGTCAGCCATGTTACCTACCTTTTCGGCTGCGTTCAAACTTGGTTTTAATTTTTAACTTACTATCATTTATCATGAAAAAAATCTTTTTCGCAAGTCTTATTCTTTTAATAAGCACGATTACTTTCGCTCAAAAAATTACCGCGCAATGGGGCGATGAAATCAAACTTGGGCATGGCTTCGCCATCGAAGCTCCTTTAGGCATACAAGATGGCAAACTTTTCATCGAAACAGCCCGTGGCGGCGGTATGTTTAGCGCCATTCATTATGGTGTGGCAACTATTGACATCAAAACATTAAAGCTTATAGCTAGTAATGAAGCCGAAGTTGCTACTAAAAAAAGCAAAGAAATTGCCATGATACTCGCAAAGGGAAAACGTTGGCTTTTTGCAAAAAACACTGCCGATAAAATAGAGTATATCAAAGGCTATCCGATTGATAATACGGGCAAAACAGTCGAAAAGCCAATCACTATTGCGACCTTTAAAGATGATAAAACATCATTTTTGACTATGAATCGCGAGGCTGGAACAAGTGTTATTCTTTCGCCCGACTCGTCTAAAATAGCCGTAGTCATCAATGCAAATCGCAAAAGTAAAGAAAAAGAACTTTACTACACTATTATTTTAAACACCGACTTAAAAGAACTATGGT
>JBEEMU010000333.1:0-3388 GCA_041192485.1 Bacteroidota bacterium
CGCAGTCATCACTTTTGCCCACGCCCAAAAATGGGGCAATTACAACCTTGTAGCTCTCCAAAACAGCGCAAGTGCCACGCTTTTAGACGTAAATAATAATAATACCGTTGTCAAAACGTGGACGGCGAGTTCGGGCGGCAACACCGCATACTCGGCTTATGTCTTGGAAGGCGGCACGCTTTTGCGGAGTATCAAAGTCGCAAATTCCGTTTTCACGGGCGGCGGTATGGCAGGCGGTATCCAAAAACTGGACATTAATAATGCCATTACTTGGACGTACAACGTCTCGAGTACCACGGTCTGCTCGCATCACGACGTTTGCCCGATGCCGAATGGGAATGTGCTGATTATTGTTTACGAACTAAAAACGGCGGCCGAACTAACGGCAGCAGGCGGCTCTACCAGCCACGCAATATGGCCCGATAAAATCATCGAAGTGCAGCAAACAGGGCCAACGACAGGCACTATTGTCTGGGAATGGCACGCTTGGGATCATTTAGTGCAAGAGTTTGATGCCACAAAAGCAAACTATGGCGTGGTGGCAAACAACCCGCAATTGCTAAACATTAACTATAAAAACACGACGATGACAAAAGACTGGATGCACTGCAACGGCGTTGATTATAATGCCACGCTCGACCAAATCGTTTTTTCGTCGCATTACTTGAACGAAATTTACGTTATAGACCACAGCACGACAAGTGCCGAAGCCGCAACACACGCGGGCGGCCGCTACGGGCATGGCGGCGATTTACTCTATCGTTGGGGCAACCCTGCTGCTTATAACGGCACAGGCACGGCCGACTTTAATGTGGTTCACGATGCACATTTCGTACCCGACAACTGCCCACACGCAGGCTGGTTTGTGGGCTGGAATAACGGCGCAACACCAACAAAATCGGGCGCAGACTGGGTGAACCCCAACAGAAACGCCGACGGTAGCTACAATCTTTCGGGCGGAGCAATGACCCCCGCTACTTATAGCCGTCGCCAGCTATCGAGCGGAAAAACCAATAATATGGGAAGTGCGCAACAGCTACCAAATGGCAATACGTTGTTTTGCATTGCGCAAACAGGCATCATTCAAGAGGTAGATAGCAATAACACGACTGTCTGGTCTTACACCGCAAGTGGCATGATTGCGCAGTCGTCGCGCTACGAAAAATGCTATGTTTTCGGCAATCCAGTCATGCCTACTCTTGCGCAAAACGGGACTATCTTAACGGCAAGCACGACTACAACAGGCGTTACTTATCAATGGCTATTAAACGGCGCAACTATTTCGGGCGTAACGGGCGCAACATATAGCCCGACGCAAAGCGGCGACTACCAGGTCATCGCTTCCAACTCGGTCGGTTGCCAATCCGACACTTCGGCAGTGCTTCCTTTCGTAGTCGTTACGGGTACTAATAACCCACAAAACTCAACGGAATTAGCTATTTTCCCGAACCCAACTAACAATATCTTGCACTTGCGCGGAACAGCCATCGAGCAAACCGTTTTCGACGTGCATATTTATAATATGTATGGGAGTTTACTAAAAACAGCACACTCGCAGCAAGACATCGATTTGAACGGCTTGGCAAACGGCGTGTATTCTGTAAAAGTAACCGCAGCAAATAACGCCATTTACACGCAGAAAATTACGCTGATGCGATAGTTCGGTTTTGAATCTTATCAGACCTAAATCGTTAGTAAAATTCAAACCCTTTAATTTGGAATGTTCCAAAAATAACTTGTTCCTCCAATTCCATATCACCATAAATAAATAAAGATAATATGAAAAAAATAGGTTTACTCCTACTATTTTTTGCGGTCATTCAAACCACTTTCGCCAAAAAAGTGAAATTCGCCGTGAACATGAAAGGGCAAGTTATCAATGTGACGGGGATTCACGTTTCGGGCGATTTCCAATTGGCCGCAGGCTTTCCTGGCACCGATTGGGATTCGGGCAGCACGACTTTAACCCGCGAAACAGCCGACACGAATATTTATAGCATCATCGTAAATATTCCCGCTTTCGCAAAATATGAATACAAATTCGTGAACGGCGACCAGTTCTACGAGGTCGAATTTGTGCCTGAAAAATCGCGTGTCGGCTACGATTTTAACGATAATCGCTGGATTTATATCGACAGCACAGCGAATGACACCACTTTTATCGGGGCTATCATGTTTGGCGGCAATGCGCCCGAAGGCTTAAATATGATGCGCTATATCGTTGATATGACAGGTTTAACGCCAAGTGTAAATGGCATTCACGTTACTGGTACTTATAATGCGTGGCAACTAAATCGCGCTCGGCTGTATTCGTTTGCCAGCTTTGCGCCGAATATTTACGAAACCATCGAGTTTGCGCCACAAGGCAATTATGAATACAAGTTTCTGAACGGAAACACAATGGCTTCCGCCGAAATAATGCCCGCAACGTGTAGCGTAAATGGCAACCGCATACTCGGCTTAATGAGCGATACGATTTTACTAACTGCTACCTTTGCAAGTTGTTTGGTAGCAACCGAAGACGAAAGTTTAGCGAAAAACAATGCGTCTATTTCGCCAAATCCTGCTGGAAATACCAGTATTTTAAGTACTTATGATGGCATGAGTTTGAAAATAGTCCAAATTTTTGATGTTTTAGGTAAAAACTTGCGTATTTATAGCAATATCCAATCAAATACGCTACAAATAGACCGTAATGAACTGCCAAATGGTATTTATTTTCTGAAAATGGCTAATGGTTTGGTGAAAAAATGGGTTTTGGAGTAAATTATTTATAATAATAAAAAAATAAAACACAAAAAACTAAGAATATGCAAAAACCATCATTATTTGGTTTGAAAAACTCGAATAGAGATTTTTCTCAAAAACAATAAATTATGATCCGGACAATCGACTTATTTTCGGGCTGCGGCGGGCTGTCGCTTGGTTTTCAAAATGCAGGGTTTGATGTAGTTGCCGCTTTCGACAATTGGCAGCCAGCGATAGACATTTACAAATGCAATTTTGACCATGACATACACAAATTAGATTTAGCGAATATTGACGATTACAGCATTTTTAAAGACTATGAACCCGAAATAATTATTGGCGGTCCGCCGTGCCAAGACTTTTCGAGCGCAGGAAAGCGCAATGAACAAGAAAGAGCCGATTTGACTATTCAGTTTGCTAAAATTGTAGCGGAAGTCAACCCAAAAATAGTGGTAATGGAAAATGTGGAGCGTATAATAACGACGCAAGCCCTACAGCAGGCACAAAATATACTAAAAACAGCGGGGTATGGGTGCAGCACAATCGTACTTAATGCCAGTTTGTGTGGCGTACCACAATTGCGCAAGCGTTTTTTTTTAATAGGTTTTTTAAACGAAAAGGACAATTTACTAAATCCTTA
>JBEEMU010000334.1:0-3902 GCA_041192485.1 Bacteroidota bacterium
AGCTGTCTATTTGAGTGCGACGTGCGCCCCAAGAGCCTGCTTCTTGCAAGAAGGCGATAATTGCCCAAACTAATAGAAGCATCGGCATTAGAACGGTTAACATTAAAGCTTTTGCTTCAAACTTCATGTGCATAAAATCCTGCACGATAAACCACGCTTTATAGCCGCCTAAGCCCACAAGAGCCAAGCCTGCGAGCAGTTTTATGATAAAACTGCCTTCATTGCCAGCTATCGCATTTGCGCCAAGCGAAACACCAACTTCTACTAAGGTTATAACAGCTAAAAGCCCTAAGCCACGGTAGGCGGCTTTTATGCTATCTTCGTAAGACAAATGTTCTGCCATGATTATGTAAAATTAAGATTTTTTTAATTGATTTTTATAAGAAGGAATTAAAAATGGGAAGGATACAACTTAAGGAAGTATTATAGTAGATAAAATACTAAGAATACAAATACCCAAACTAAATCTACAAAGTGCCAGTATAGCCCGATTTTCTCAACCATTTCGTAACCGTTTTTGCGCGAAGCATACAATCCGCTTGCCGCATTGATAGCAATAATAGCTAAGAAAACTAAGCCCGAAAATACGTGGAAACCGTGGAAGCCCGTAATGAAAAAGAATAAGGCGCCAAATGCCGTTGGCGGGACTTCATGCACTTGCAATTGATGCCCATTCAAGACCGAATGAACGCCGTCAGCCCCAAGGGCAGCAAGGGCATGATGTGGCTCTGCACCATATTTTACAGCAACCTCATGGCTTACAAAGGGGTCATAGAAGATAGTCATACCCTCGTGCATCAAGTGAGTCCACTCAAATGCTTGGCAACCTAAGAAAAAGGCTCCCCCTATAATGGTAAAAATCATCCACTTCACAACGCCATCTTTATTTTCTTTATGCCCCTCCTGCACGGCGCGAACCATCGTCACCGAACTAAAGATGAGCGCAAACGACATAATCGTTACAAATATTAATGGTAAGTGTTTATCCCCAAAGAAAGGCATTGCCGCAAAAACCACATCGGGTTTTGGCCAAATAGCCGAACTAAAACGCAATGCGCCATAAGAAATCAGGAATCCTGAAAAGGTAAACGCATCAGAAAGAAGGAAATACCACATCATGATTTTTCCATAACTTACTAAAAAGGGGGACTTGCCACCTTCCCACAAGCCGCTGTCTTCTTGCGTAGCATGTGCTGTCGTTGTGTCTGTTGTCATGTATAATAAAAATTATATTTTTTCTATAAAGTTTGCCGTGCAGGGTTTGCACTTATTTTTAAAAGGAATCTGTTTGAAAAAGTCGTTTGAAAAAGTCGTTTACTGCGTCTTCATCTTACTGTGTCAATACAAAAACGATAAGATAAATCCAAAGAATATCAAAAAAGTGCCAAATAGTCAAGGTTAGTTCAAAGCGAAGTTTCCGCAAGGGTGTCACTTCATATTTCTGAGAAAAAGCCATTAAAAGTGCCACCAAAAGAACGATAAGTCCTACTAATAAGTGCATCGCATGAATAAGTGTGATAGCAAATACAAAGGCTGCCGAAGGGTTCGTGTCCATATAAATTCCCATGGAATTTAATTTCGTCCAGCCCAAATATTGCAGGCCTAAAAACGAAGCTCCCAAAAGAAAACTTAATGAAAGTAAGCCTTTATACAGTTTTTCATTGCCTTTTAAAAACGACATATAGGAAGCGTGAAGCACGACACTACTAAGTAAAATAACGGCACTACTGTAGTAAAATATTTCGGGTAAACGAAACTCGTACCAATTGCCTTGAGATTTGCGGACGATGTACGCACTTGTCAAGGCAACAAAAAACATAATGCTTCCTGCTATTCCTATCCATAAGGCAAATTTCATCGGGTGTACTTTATTTTCGCCGCGATGTTCGAACGCACTTATTTTTTTCAATGTAAAAAAGTTAAAAAAAGTTTACACTTTATCCAATAATAAAGCAATTTGCACGACTGGCAGGTAAATAAACGAAGCAAACATGACCTTTAAAGCGGCGGTATCAGTTTGTAATTGATACAATTTAATGGCTGTATAGGTGAAATAACTGGCTACTATAGCTACAACTATCATGGAAACGATGCCTGATATTCCTAAAAAGAAGGGAAATGCGCCAACTATTGTCAAAAATACACAGTACAAAATGATTTGAATGGCAGAGTTTTTATCCTTTCTGCCGTTTGGCAATAAATAAAAGCCTCCTTTTGCATAATCGTCGTAAGCTTTCCAAGCAATAGACCAGAAATGAGGGAATTGCCATAAAAATTGAATGCCAAACAAAGCAAATGCTTCCACAGAGAGTGTGCCTGTCACCGCAACCCAGCCTATTAAACACGGAAAGGCTCCTGGAAATGCGCCTATTAAAACTGCAATAGGCGAAATTCGTTTCATCGGCGTATAAACAAAAACGTAACTTAATAAAGAAAGTGCGCCTAAAACGGCTGTCAAAAGATTAAACGACGATAAAATAAGTAAACCAACGACACTCATTAACCCCGCAATTAAAGAGGCGTGTGTCGACGAAATTCGTCCATTCGCAACGGGGCGATTCGCCGTTCGCGGCATTAAAATATCTACATCTTTTTCGATAACTTGATTTAACGCATTAGCAGCACCTGTTACCAAAAAGCCTCCTAAGCATAAAAGCATAAACTGTGACCAACTAAACGCAATAGAAGGAGCCATTAAATAACCCATTGCCGCAGAGAAGACTACAAGAAGGTTGAGCTTAAACTTGACTAACACGCCATAGTCTTTGACCTTTTGAGGAAATGACAGAGCTGCTGTAACCACGATAAATTAATGAATTGTAAAATTTAGGAGTTGTTAAACCGTAATAAGGAACGTGTAAATGATAACTTGGTTATTCAGACACTAACCTTATTATGGTGTAGTAATGTGTATAAATAATGGCAATTTTGAAACTCCGGTAAATAGGGCGTTCTGCGGTAATGATACCTGTGTTTATTTTGCCTTACGATTTGCCGCTGGCGCTTACTTAATGTCCGCCGCCATCTAACTCGCCTGGTTTAAGCGGCTCTGTTTGCGGCACCATTTCAATGCCATCTTTACCATACTCATACGCCCAACGGTAAACCGTAGGTGTTTCGCCTGGCCAGTTGCCGTGTATATGTTCTATAGGTGAAGTCCATTCTAAAGTTGCTGCGCCCCAAGGGTTTAGCGTAGTCATTTTCTTGCCTTTATACATCGAGTAAAAGAAGTTGATTACAAAAACAACTTGCAAAGCAAATACAACCATTGCGGCAACGGTAATGAAGGTATTAGTTCCACCGAAATGCGAGAAGGCTTCAAATTTTGTAAATTCATAATAGCGGCGCGGAACACCCGCCATACCCATATAGTGCATCGGCCAGAAAATGGCGTAAGCACCAACCATTGTTCCCCAAAAGTGTATAACGCCTAATGTTTCGTTCATAAAACGCCCAAACATACGCGGGAACCAGTGATAAATACCTGCAAACATACCAAAGAATGCCGCAACCCCCATGACAATATGAAAGTGAGCTACCACAAAGTAAGTATCGTGCAACGGAATATCTATGGCAGAGTTTCCTAAGAATATACCTGTCAAACCACCAGAGATAAAGAGCGATACAAAGCCAATACTAAATAGCATGGCAGAGTTAAAACGTATATTCCCGCCATACAAGGTTGCAATCCAGTTAAACACCTTTACGGCCGAAGGAACGGCGATTAGGAGTGTAAAGACCACAAAGAAATTGGTAATAAACGGATTGACACCCGACATAAACATATGGTGCGCCCAAACGATAAACGCTAAAAAGGCAATTGCCAAAATAGACATAACCATGGCTTTGTAACCAAAAATCGGTTTACGAGCATGTACCGAAAGAACTTCGGAAACAATACC
>JBEEMU010000335.1:0-4587 GCA_041192485.1 Bacteroidota bacterium
CTGCGCTATGTCATGATAAAAACGATGCCCGAACAAAAAGACACCGATTTTACTTGGGCAGGCTTTAAAGAAACGAATGACAGCGAATTAGTGGGAACATTGGCCAATTCTATCAACCGCGTTGTTACCCTTATTAATAAGTATTACAACGGCGAAGTGCCTGCTTTTAACGACACGATAGACGCACATAGCGTTTGCAAAAGCACCCAAAACTGCGTAGAAGCTATTGAAAAAGGCATCAAAACCTATTCTTTCCGCGAAGCTTTGAGCGAAATGCTCCAAATTTCTAAAATTATTGACGGAACTTTACAAACGCACGAACCTTGGAAATTGTATAAAAACGACCCCGAAAACGCGCTAATAAAAGACGTTTTATACGTTTGTTTGCAGTCCGTAGCGGTTTTGAGCGTCGTTAGTCAGCCGTTTTTACCAAAAGTGTCTGAAAAATTGCGCCATATCCTAAACCTTCCAGCCTTAGAAAACGGCGACTGGACGATTTTAATAGAAAAATTAGCAAACAATCAGCCGATTATTCCGACAGGGCATAAAATAAACGCGCCAGAACATCTTTTTGTACGTATTGACGAAAGTTTAATTAAATTTCAGGTAGAGAAATTAGCGGCAACCAAAGAAAACCAAAAAGAAGAGGCGGCAAAAACAATAGAAATAACGGAAATTGCTACTGCGTCTGCGCCCGAAGCGGTTGCTGAAAAGCCTGCAAAACAAGCTATTACGTTTGACGATTTTGGGAAGTTAAACCTTCGAACAGGCGTTATTTTAACCGCCGAAAAGGTCAAAAAAGCCGATAAATTATTGAAATTAACCGTGGATTTGGGGAGCGAAATACGCACAGTTGTTTCGGGTATTGCCCTGCACTATGCCCCCGAAAACATCATTGGGCAGCAAGTTGTGCTGCTTGCCAACCTTGCGCCGCGTGTGATGCGCGGCATAGAAAGCAATGGTATGATATTAATGGCCGAAAATGCCGATGGCAAGCTCGTCTTTGTGAGTGCGAGTGAAGCTGGTTTTGGCGGCGGTTGGGAAGTTCGATAGCATACATTACTTAGGTTGCGGCAACGCCTCAAAGCGATAGCCCAAATTGCTATAATGCTCTAAAACACGCGGCAAGGTGTAAAACAAGTTTTTAGCTGCTTTTACATTGTCATGAAATACAATAATAGAGCCGCGTCGTGCGTTTTTAACAACGTTTTCTAAGCATTTTTCGGGCGTAAGCAAGGGGTCAAAATCGCCGCTTAACACGTCCCACATCACAATATTATACTCATTGTGCAGCGAAAGAGCTTGCGAAGGGCGTAATTTGCCGTAAGGCGGACGAAACAATGACGATTTTGTGACAGCGGCACATTCCGCCACATTATGCAAATAATCATTCGTGTCGCTATTCCAACCATTTAAATGGTTGAACGTGTGATTGCCGATGGCATGACCTTGCATTAAAAGCTCGTCGAAAATATCTGTATTTTTACAAATATTATCGCCTACGCAAAAAAACGTGGCTTTCGCCCGAAAACGAGCCAATTGTTCCATCACCCAAGGTGTAATTTCGGGAACGGGGCCGTCGTCAAAGGTCAAATAAATGACTTTTTCTTTTGCAGGCCCGCGCCAAGTGTAGCGGGGGAAAAACGTTTGTAATAAACGAGGAGTTTTAACTAAATACAAATTAAACGGTGTTGAAAATTTCGCACAACTCTCTCAAAATCGCATAAAAAACGAGGGGCGAAGAAAAAAGTAGCTTGAAAGATGATTGTTGATAATTTTAGTTTTAAATTTAAAAATATTGCTTTTAAAAACACGCGGCATCATTTTACGCACCCTAAAATATTCGGAAACCAGTTTGATTTGCGATATTTACACCGAAGAACTCGGGCTGCAATCGTGCATTTTTTCGGGTGTGCGCTCGTCGGCTAAAACGAGCGGAGCGAAGGCGGCAATCTTGCAATTGATGACGCTCGTAGAAATGATTGTCTATCATAAAACGTCGGCAAATTTGCATCGTACCAAAGAAATTCGCCCAGTTTATGTCTATCAATCGCTGCCTTTTGATACCATAAAACGCAGTATCGGCTTGTTTTGCATCGAAATAGCTGCTAAAACGCTCCGCGAACCCGAACCTAATCACGGGCTATTTCAGTTTTTAATAGATTTCTTCACTATAATAGACGTAACGGAAACGAAAAAGGTTGGGAACTTTCATCTTTTTTTTCTGCTGCAACTCGCATGTTACTTGGGCTTCGAGCCGCAAGGCGAGCCTTCGCCCGACGCGCCCTATTTCGATATGCAAGAAGGCGTTTTTGTGCAAAATACTCAAAATCAAGCCTTTATATTAGATAAAGAGTATTCCCAACTATTACACACCTTGAATAACGCAAGTATAGAAGAAATCGCTGCTTTGCCATTAAAAAAAAGTCAGCGGCAATTTTTACTCGAAAAATTAGTGGCGTATTATAATATTCATATTGAAAATATGCCCGAAATAAAGTCGCACACCATTTTAAAGGAAATTTTTTAACCGAAATCTTTGTAAGGAACGTGTATTTATATGCCTTATGTGGTTCAATTTAAAATCGACTTAACTTTTCAACCTATCAACCAAAAGGGAATAATACTTCTTCCCAGTCTTATGTTTGAAAATACACACCAATTCATACCTTATAGCCGCGAATACTGGCTAACCATTCTGTTCTTCGCGCTGCTCGGAGGCTTTATTTTTACTTTCGCTAAAAAACAAACCGAAGCCAACAAATGGCTGATAGGAGAAGCGATGTCCTGGACGCTCGTAGCTACCTTCACGAGCTATATGTTAGTGAAAATACGGCTCGGCACGTTTGACGCGGCCGAAGATTTGCCTTTTCACTTATGCAATGTCTGCGTTTATTTATCGCCGTTTTTCCTCCACACACGCCGCAAAGAACTGTATTTCGCGCTCTTTTGCTGGGTGATGTCGGGTACGCTGCAAGGCATTATTACGCCGAATATCGCCGAAGGCTTCCCACACTTCAACTTTCTGCGCTACTGGCTAATTCATGGCGGATTAGTCATGCTGATGCTTTATTCTACGTTTATTTTGGGCTTCCGAATGACCTTCAAAGGCGCAATGACCGCCTTCTTTGCCATACAATTATACGCTATTTTCGCTTTTAGCATGAATTTTTTGCTTCGCGCAAACTATGCTTTTTTAAACCAAAAACCCGCACACGCTTCCCTTTTTGATGTTTTAGGCGGCTACCCTTACTATCTTATCAGTTTGGAGGGCGTTGCTATTTTGTTGTTTTTGGCCTGCTGGCTGCCGTTTTGGATTGCAAATGTTACCAACACCTCTTTTGAGCATCGGTAACGTAATTATAGCGTTGCCAACACCTCTTTTGAGTGTCAGTAACGTAATTCCCGAAGATAAAATCATAAAAAAAGTATCAAATTTCAAGATGAAAAAAAGATATATTTTCCTTGCTCTGGCTCTTTTAACGGCGGTATGCTGCCTAACTATTCCTACTTGCCGCGTTACCGCACTTATGGTGCGCTATAATTTCGCGGATATTGGCGATT
Source organism: Bacteroidota bacterium (assembly GCA_041192485.1). Taxonomy (GTDB): domain Bacteria; phylum Bacteroidota; class Bacteroidia; order Chitinophagales; family Saprospiraceae; genus JBEEMU01. Next base: position 3,565 of record JBEEMU010000335.1, read on the forward strand.
TTAAGATTTTTACAAATAATCCGCTGCAACACGCCGACCTTACTACGCATTTTGTACGCAGCAAAAGCCCGTTTAAAACCAATAAACCCGACTTTGAACGCTTTTTGGGCGACAATAAAACCGTTGCTTTCTTAGTCTTAAAGAACGACACGCTTTTATACGAAAAGTATTTTAATGACTATGACACGCTTTCGATAGTGCCTTCGTTTTCTATGGCGAAGTCGGTCATTTCGGCCTTGATAGGTTGCGCAATTGAGGACAAGCTCATTCAATCTGTCGATGACCCCGTGGCAAAGTATGTGCCAGAAATGGCGAAAAACGGCTTTGATAAGGTGACTTTGCGCCATGTTTTGAATATGAATAGCGGACTGGCCTTCAACGAAAGCTATGTAAACCCGACGGGCGAAGCCGCAAAGTTTTATTATGGCGACCAATTAGAAGAGTATATTTTAAACCTTAAACTCGCAAAACAGCCAGGCAGCGGCTTTGATTATGTGAGCGGAAATACCCAAATATTAGGCTTTGTTTTGCATCGAGTTTTAGAAAAAACGACCTATAAAACCGTTACTAACTACCTGCAAGCCAAAATTTGGACTCCGCTTGGCTGCGAATTTGATGCTTCTTGGAGTACCGACCATGAAGGAGGCATTGAAAAAACCTTCTGTTGCCTCAACGCTCGCGCTCGCGACTTCGCTAAGTTTGGTGAACTTTATTTGCATAAAGGCAATTGGCACGGCAAGCAATTGGTTCCTGAAACGTGGGTAAAGGAATCGACTACGCCAAATATCGCAGAAAATAATTCGTTAGCATATCACTATCAATGGTGGTTCCCATCAGAAAACGGCGACTATACGGCGCGTGGCATCTTGGGACAATATATTTACGTCAATCCGAATAATAATATAGTCATCGTGCGAATGGGTGCCGATAATGGCAATGTAGATTGGTTTCACTGGATTTCTGAATGGGGTTCTGCACTATAAAATAGCTCGTTTATACAAAAAAGTGACCGCTTCTGAATAG
>JBEEMU010000336.1:0-3366 GCA_041192485.1 Bacteroidota bacterium
CGATTTTTGGGAAATCGATTTTTATTTGCGCACTTAATTTGCGGAGTGTTTCATTTACACTATCAAAATAAGCGCGGGTTTCACGCGAGAGAGCTGTTTTATCGCCTTTTCCCTCTTTCGAGTTTGCCCAAGCTGCGGTGTGTTCAGCTTGCACATCTAACCAATATTGCAAACCATAAGGCTTTAAAGCAAAAGGGTTATTTGGCTCGGATAGCTTTGCTATTAAAATAGCCATGCGTTGCCCTCTGCGTTCGTTGTCTTTTATAAACGAATATCCGCCATTATTATTAAGTTCTAAACCATAGGCAATATAATGCACAGCGAGGTTTTTTTCTAATGGAAACTCGGCTTGAAAATACTTTTTCATTACCTTAACTCCATCGTCAATTTTAAGATTACAAATTTTTAACGCATTGTTTTGACCACTTTGTGTAGTGTCTTGCATTGCATTTTCAAGGGCTTTATCTCTGAAATTAGTTGCTTCTATACTAAAGTCAGCATGATTAGCAAATTTCACTTCATAAGTAGAAAAGCGTGTTCCCCAATTATGGGATACATTTACTGCTAAACCCGAAAGGTTTACATAGTCTGCGGGACGTTTATTCGTCATTGAAAAAAATTAAAATATGAAAGTAAAAAAGTTATTGATTTTAAATAAAATTATAAATTATGGTGCAAAGTTAAAACTAAATTTTTAATTTTGTAAATTTTTTTTTAAAAAATTTTTATTTATTGGCAAAATTGTACCTCTCTGAGCTATAATTTTTTATTTATTGGCAAAATTGCAGCTCTCTGAGCTATAATTTTTTATTTATTGGCTTATTTCTTCCGTTTTTTCCTTTTCGGTTTAATAGGTTCTTTTTGCGGCAGCGGCGCGGTTACGACGTTATTTACGGGCGGTTGTTGCCCTTGTATTTGCCCAATCAGAAAAGCAAATGTTTGATTTTTGGCGGTATTAGCAATGGGTTGCTTCGAATAATTGTGCAGTGCATCGTAATTTTGCGTTAAAAGCGAAAGCCCTTCTTTGAAATCGGCAAAGGAAACGCTTTTTTGATTGGTAAATACAATTTCATTTTGATTATTCAGCAATAAACTATTTGCGGTACAGCGTCCGGGCAGTATTTCCCATTTTTTAGCGGCGTTTTCCGCCAAAAAATACACTCTTTTCTCATTTTCATTGATACTACTGGCATACTCCCCTGCATTGAAAATATTAATTTCCAGGGTTTTCACGCTTAAATTGCCTTTAAAAACGGTTTCCACAAACAAGCTTGCACTCGTTTGACTGCCGTTCGCTTTTATATTTTTCACCGTTCCATAAACGATGAGCGGCGTGCGATACAGGGTTTCGAATAGCGGCGTGTAGGCGCAATAGGCGCGGCTAACTTGCCACGAAGAAAGTAAAAAAACAACCGCGAAAAGGAATTTTTTTTGCATGATAAATGATAGTTATAACGGTTTTAGGTGGTTTGTTGTCTGAAGCGTGTATCTATTTTTTAAACGCAGAGTTTCGCAGATTTTCGCAGAGTGGGAGCAAAAGAGGGCGCAAAAGGTGTTTAAACTTCGTTTAAACCGCCGACCTAAACAATTACTAATAGTTTAATCTTGCACGGTTTCCATTGCAGGTTCTGCAACAGGTATAATTTTTTTTAATTTAGCAATATGGGTGCGCAGTTCTGCCATTAAAAAAGCAAATGTGCGGTTTTTAGTTGGGTTTTCCACTTTTATTTTAGGGTTATTTTCTTCGTATTTTTTTGTTAATAAATTAAAATGCGTATTAAAAAGAAAGAAACCTTTTCTAAAATCGTCGAATGTGACAAGCCGCTCATCGGTCAAATAGATTTTATCATCATCGCCCACATTTAATGAATAGGGCAACTCTCGCGTATCTATGCGCCATTTTTGTTCGTTGTCGCGTTTCAAGAAAAACACTTTTTTGTCGCCTTCTTGAATATCGATTTGGTAGCGAAGAGCCGTGCCGCCGCTTTCATTTTCAAATACAACGGGCAGTTTTTTTGCTTTTATACCGCCTTTAAACACTTGTTCGATGGTCAAAATAGCCGTTTTGCCTCCATGTTCTTCATCGGCTTGAAAATCGCTGATGGTGCCATAAGCTAAAACAGGAATGCTGCGCAAGCGCATATAAAGAGGGTCTTGCGCTCTGCTTAGTTGCAGTAAAGCAAAACTGAAAAAGACATAGAAAAATATTTTTTTTTGCATGATAAACACCTGTGACAAATTGAAGATAAAATATATACTACGACTTAGCTACCGACATTCTTTCGCTAAAATAACAGTTGCTTTTTTCATTCCGAGTGCGGCGGCGCGTTGCAAATCGGCGCAGCCTTTTGCGCGGCTGCTTCGGCTGTTTTTTGTCAAGCTGTTTTTTGTCACATAATACACGCCACGCAAATAGTAAGCGTTTCCGTTGTTCGGATTAATTTGCAAAGCGGTATTGTAATCCTGCAAGGCGGCGGCATCATTGCCCAGAATGCCATACTGCAAACCGCGTTCAGCATAGGCTTGGTCGTCGTTCGGATTTTGTAGGATTGCGTGGGTATATTGCGCAATTTTTTCGGCGCGAGTCAGCCCACGGTCTATGCGATTTTCGGGTTTAGTATTGCTTGTCGTTGCTGTCGAATTTAGGGGCGCGTCGGTCGAATTATCTACGGGTGCGGGCGGATTGTCTGTTGCGCGATTCGCGACAGGCTTTTCAAACTTCCTGGTCTTTGCCTCGTCACTTCCTGCCCTACTTCCGGCAATTCGTGTCTGACCTTCGTCGGTTACTTCGCTTTTTTGGGGCGTAATAGCCTGATTTGGAGCGGCTGTTTTGCTTTGCGCAGGGTTTGTAGCGGCATCTAAGGCTTCGTCATAGCGTTTTTTCGCTGCTACCACAATTCGGTTTGTGGCATCTAAGTCTTGCGCCTTCACAATATCGTTGCGGCTTTCTGAAAATTGGCTCAAATCGACGCGGACTAAGGCGCGTTTTGCGTAGGGTATCGCCCAGTCGGGCTTTATCTTTATTATTTCCGAAAAGGCGTTATCGGCTTCCGCCAAATTGCGTACTGTGTGCAAGCTGTCGGCGCGGTTTAGTAAGTTCACTAAGTCGATACTTTGTGCAAGCGCACCCGCTATGGTTCCTAAAAAGGAAAATAAAAGCAAGAATGTTTTTTTCATATAAAATGAAGTAGGAATGTTTAAGAGATGGCGCATATTCTTTTGTGTCTAAAAGTCTGCGTCCATCGCAAAAATTTGTTCTTGTTTGTTGCTTGTTACGCCTGCTTTTTGGTATTCGCCGACGCGCTTTTCAAAAAAGTTGGTTTTGCCTTGCAGCGAAATAAGCTCCATGAAATCGAAGGGATTGGT
>JBEEMU010000337.1:0-6211 GCA_041192485.1 Bacteroidota bacterium
TCTTAACCTTTTAACAAAAAGCAATGCAATTGAACCTAACAAAAGGCGACAAACTGAACTTGACAAAGGCAGATGGTCGCGCCCTAACGCATATTTGCGTAGGCTTAAACTGGGGTATGATTACCAAAAAATCCCTTTTTGGCGCAAGCACGGCAAAAGAACCGGTAGATTTAGATGCGAGTGTTGCGCTCTTTGATGCTAATAATCAGTTTTTAGAAAAAATCTATTTCGGTAATTTGTCTTCATCGGATAATGCAATTAAGCATAGCGGCGATGATACAATTGGCGATGACGAAAACGACGAATTTGATAATGAAGTTATCACGATTGATTTGACACGTATAAAACCAAATGTGGATAAAATTGTGGTCATTTTGAATAGTTATAAAAAACAAGATTTTGCAACTATTCCGTATGCACATTTACGCATTTATGAAGGTACGCCTGAGCGTGTAGATAGCGTATTCGCAAAATTCAATATTGCAGCAGAAGCAAAGTTTAGCGGCTTTGTATCTATGATTTTGGGTAAACTCTATAAACACAAAGGCGAATGGAAATTAGAAACCATCGGCGAACCGACTAAAGACCAAGACTTAAGCGCGACTATTGCCACCGCACAAAGGCTGTATATTTAAACGAATTTCAATAAAGATAGCGGCTTTGTGCCGCTATCTTAACGCTTCAAAACAATAAAAAGATATGGATTTTTTACACACCTTTTTGGGTAACGACTTGCAAGCAGCAGGTTTAGTTCTCCTAAATTTGATTCTGATTGAAAGTTTGCTTTCAGTAGATAATGCAGCCGTATTAGCCACAATGGTTATGGATTTGCCCAAAGAAAACCGCAATAAAGCCTTAAAATACGGGATTATTGGAGCCTACGTATTTCGTGGTATTTCCTTATTATTGGCGGCTTGGTTGGTTAAAATATGGTGGCTAAAGCCCTTGGGCGGCTTGTATTTACTCTACCTTACATTTTCTTATTTCAAAGGAAAATCAACGCCAGATGATACCGATGACGATATTATTGACAAGCAAAGCAATTGGCTTTACAAACTCACTATACGCACTTTTGGTAGTTTTTGGGCTACTGTCGCATTAGTGGAGTTAATGGATTTGGCGTTTTCTATTGATAATGTGTTTGCTGCGGTTGCCTTTACCGATAATATTTACTTTATTTGTATTGGCGTTTTTATTGGTATTTTAGCTATGCGTTTTGTAGCACAAATATTTGTATCGTTGATGGAAATATACCCCTTTTTAGAAAGCATTGCTTTTATTGTCATTGGTGTTTTAGGTTTAAAATTATCCCTATCACTTTACGTTCACTACTTTGCCGCAACGCCTTTCAGCCAGTTTTTAGAAAGCGAAGCAATGGACATTGGTATTTCTATTTTTACGATTGGCATTTTTATTTTGCCTATCGCTACATCAAAAATAATTCAATATTTCAAATAGTTTTTTTATTTTTTAACATTTTAAATTTTTATAATCATGAGTGATAACAACTCAGGTCTTGGGACCGTTGCGGGCGTTCTTATAGGAATAGCCACAGCCATTGCTACACCAGTTATTGGAACCGTTAGTACTATTGCATCAGTAGCAGCGGATGCGGTAGAAGGTGTAGCAGAGATTGTTTCTAAAAAGAAAGATTAGTCTTTTCATAGACAACATCTCTACAATTAAAAAAGTCACTAACAGCATTCGTTGTTAGTGGCTTTTTGTAAAAATAGAGCTTATTTCTACGCTTATTTTGGGGCTTTATGCCGCCTGATTGCTTTATAAATAGGGTCGCTTAGGGTTGCTCGCAGCCCTATTTGCGCGTTAAATTGGTTGTTTTGAATAGCGGTTGAAGCGTTTTCGGGTGTTTTGAAAACGAGCGGATAAATCACGCCGCCTTGACTAAGATACGATAATTGGTAGTCGGTGTGCGTATAATTGGCGGCTAAAAACAGTTCAAAAACAGTGTTCATTTTATAAATAAAAGAAACTTGTCCGCGATACATAAACGCGTCGTCTGCCTTAAAGAGGCTTTTCCAGTGATAAACTTCCGCAACATTAGTTTTCTTGACAAAAGCCACGTCCTCGCTCCACAATTTGGTGGCGCAAAGCCCCGCCGAAAATGCGCCTTCCAAGGCCAATTCTTTTGAGATGCGCCACTCGTAGCCAACCGTAGCAAAATAGCGTGACAGCCGCACTCGCGCCGAATCCTGCGACTGGTTCGCAATGACATAATCGCTCAACATATTGGCAAACTGGGCTTTCACCTCCGCCCGATAATCGTCGGCCAAATAGTTGAACCCCGCCGAATATTGCTCAAAGCTAAAGCCCCAGACCAAGCCTAAGCGCGGTTGCAGATAGCGCACCGAAAGCCCAAAGCCCGCTGATGGTGCTTGCAGTTTATCCGCCGCCGCTGTTGCCCACAGGCTCGTCGTTGCAGCCGTCACTTTACTGCTCGCCCCTATCGTAGAGGAGTAATAAATTCCGAGCGAAATGTGGGGGTCGGCATCTGTAGAATCAGGTGCTGTATTGCTTTGCGCAAACGAGTAGCTTGCGGCGAATAGTAAAAAGAATACTATTTTTTTCATAAAAAATGGTTTAATGATTTAAAAAGCGGCGCACGACAAAAGCGGCAATTCTAAGGTTTCAAGCAATAAGGTTTCAAGCAATAAGGTTTCAAGCAATAAATTTATCCTGCAAAGTAACGGCGAATTTTCGATATAACCAATTACATTTTTAGCTTAAAATCCTTTTGAGAACATGGCCGTATAAGTATTTGAACCAAAAAGCAGTCGTTTTGTTGTAAAAATAGGCAAATTCCTACTTCATACAAAGATTAAGCGCCTGCGGGAACTCGTAAGCAACGTGTAAAATATAACTTGGGCAGGTTTTGCGAAGGATTTTGGCACGAAGTAAAGCAAATTTTGAGTTCAATGCAGCGCGTTGTACGAAAAATTTAACATGAAGAAAATAAAATGCAATCCAAAATTGCATTTTATTGACGTGAACGTGCTACGCACTCAAGTAAAACTAACCAAGCTATCTTTTTTTACCCACTCCCAAGTCATTTTTAGACGTTTGAAAAAAGCCATTCAATTTCTTCTTTTTAGCAATTTATACCTTGCTATTATCGCAATATTGGCGTGTAAAGCAAGCTTGCGTTTGTTCGGTTTGCCGGCTTCGCAGCACTTGCTTTTATTTGTTGGAGCCGCTACGTTGTGCAGTTATTCGCTGCATTGGGCATTGACTTATGCAGAAAATACGCCATTACAAAATATGCCATTACAAAACACGCCATTACAAAATACGCGATTACAAAATACGCGATTACAAAATACTTACGTTAATGATAACTACTCGGAAAATAGCTCGCTTGAAAATACGGCATCGGAACGCTTAATTTGGACGAAAAAACACCGCAAAGTATTATACCTTTTCGGCATTTTGGGCGGTATTGTGGCGGCATTTTTTGCGATAGAATTTCGGCATTTTTGGTTTATTTTACTGCCATTGGCGGCACTTACGTTTATTTATACCGCGCCCAAAATACCGTTTTCGCCTTTCACTTATTTGCGCGGCAAAGCGATTGCGAAAACCCTGTATTTAAGTTTGGTTTGGACAATTGTAATTGCCGTGCTGCCGATGGTGTTTGCAAAAGTAACTTGGACTGCCGCCATGACTTGCTACCTTGTCAATCGCTTTTGCTTTACCTTTGCTCTTTGCGCCCTTTTCGATGACCGCGATAAAGGCACCGACGCACTTTCGGGTATCAAAAATCTACTTTCTACGCTTTCCGAAACAGCTTTTGACCGCTTTTTCTACCTGCTTCTCAGCCTCCTTTTTGGTAGTTTTATAGGTTTAAATGCCTGCTTTTTTACGATAAAACAGCTTTTCCCTTTTCTTTTTACTACGGTTTTATTGTTACTTTTTTATAAAAAAATAAAAAGAACCAACTCCGATTACTGGTATTATGGCGTTTTAGATGGTTTGATGGCGGCGTTTTAATTATTTACTCAAAATTTACTGCGAAAGTGAACCTTTTTACTGAAAGGATTGTTTTTATAATAAGACAAGTTTTTATCATTCTACATCGTCTTTAATTCTATATCGTCTTTATTCTATATCGTCTTTATTCTATATCGTTATGCGTCTTCTTTTTTTATTTATCGCCTTTTGGCTCACCTTTGCCCCTGTTTTGCGCGTTGTGCAAAGCGAGTGCATGGCGTTTGCGAAAATAGAAAGCGAAAAAGAGAAAAGCGAAAAAGGGACAAGTGAAAAAGACGATTCTAAAAAAGAAAATAAGACAGAAAAGGAAGAGAAAACGGAAAAAGAAGAGAAGTCGGAAAAAGAAAAGTCGGATTCAAAGGAATCTAATGAAGACGACCGCGATGATACCCCAAGAATAGTAGCAACGAGTCCCTGCCACTTCCCCATCAAAATAGCGATGCTGCTCAATCCAATTGCGGCATTGCGCTTGCAAGCAACGGTAAACGTTTTGCATTGCTCCGAATACACGTTTTTACACCAAAAACCGCCCGAATGTTAGATTTTATTTTATAAATAGATTTTTTATAAAAAAGTCTATTTATTTAAAAATAATTTTTAACTAATCGCAGTTTTAAAAAAAAACATAAGAAATCAAAATTTCTTATGCCATGCTATGCCGTTTTTGCTCGAAAAAACAGGGGCATTGCAACGTATATTCTTATGCAGAAACCAACATTTTCATTTCAATACTGGACAAAAGACCTTCCCGCAGGTTTAGTCGTATTTTTAGTTGCAGTGCCTCTTTGTTTGGGTATTGCCTTGGCCTCGGGTGCGCCCTTATATGCAGGCATGATTGCGGGCATGGTTGGCGGAATTGTGGCCAGCGGCATCAGCAATTCGGCGTTGAGCGTGAGCGGCCCTGCCGCCGGATTAGCCGCTATCGTTGCCATTTCTATTCAACAACTCGGCGCGTTTCCTACCTTTTTACTCGCCGTTGTGTTGGCGGGCGTTTTACAAATCGGCTTCGGATTGATTCGGGCAGGCATCTTGGCAAACTATATTCCGTCGAGCGTCATTAAAGGGTTGCTTACCGCAATTGGTATTTTGATTATTTTAAAACAAATTCCGCACGCTTTCGGCTACGATGCCGATTCGGAAGGCGATTTTGAGTTTTTTCAGACCGATGGCGAAACCACTCTTGGCGCTTTAATAAGCACCTTAGCGCATATTGATGTTAGCGCAATCAGCTTCGCGCTCGTTTCTATGGCAATTATACTGCTTGCAGAACGCCCGTTAGTCAAAAAATATACGGGCGCAATACCCGGAGCCTTAATCGCAGTCACCATTTGTACGGTCGTAAATACGCTGTTTGTCAGCCTTGATTCGTCGCTGGCCGTATCTACCGAACACTTGGTAAAGCTGCCCGTTCCCGCTACTTTTTCCGACTTTTTGAACGGCTTTACCTTTCCCGATTTCAGCCAAATAGCCAATAAACAAGTCTATATTGTGGCAATAACACTGGCGGTTGTGGCTTCCATCGAAACGCTTTTGTGTATAGAAGCCATCGATAAAATAGACCCGCACAAGCGGCTCACCTCTACGAATCGAGAGCTTTTTGCGCAGGGAGCAGCCAATATTGTTTCGGGTTTGATTGGCGGTTTGCCGATTACATCAGTGATTGTGCGAAGCAGCGCGAATGTAAACGCAGGCGGAGAAACACGTCTTTCGGCCATCATTCACGGCATTCTATTGCTAATTTGCGCAGCCACCATACCGAGTTTGTTAAACAAAATCCCGCTGGCTTCCTTAGCCGCAATTCTTTTACTAACGGGCTATAAATTAGCGAATATCAGCATTTTCAAAGAAATGTTTGGTCGCGGAAAATACCAATTTGTGCCGTTTATTGCCACCGTTTTAGGCATCGTCTTTACCGATTTATTGGTCGGCATCGGCATCGGCGTTGCGGTAAGCGTATTAGCCGTCTTGCGCGAAAACATGAAAACAGCCTACTCTTTTAAAACCGCTGACTACCAAGAAGGAAAGGTTATTACCATTCAACTTGCCGAAGAGGTTTCGTTTTTAAACAAAGTGGCGATTCGCGAAAGCCTCGATGAAATTCCCGACGGAAGTACGGTGGTCATCGATGCTTCCAATTCGAAATACATCGACTTTGATGTACTCGAAATTCTACGCGATTTTGCAACAACAAACGCTCCGCAAAACG
>JBEEMU010000338.1:0-3671 GCA_041192485.1 Bacteroidota bacterium
CACCAGCCTAGAATCCGACAGCATTAACTTGAAACACTACTAAGTGGCTGCGGCAAGTCATAAAATAAAAATAGGAATTTTTCAAAACTTTTATTCTAATTTCGTGTTTTTATAGGGAACACACGAATTTATTCCCGTTAGGGCGATAGATTAAAACACATAAATTCAAAAAAATAGACCAATGCAAATACGTCGCTATTTCGCTATTCTTTCTGTCGCCTTCATTTTAGGAAACTCTACACCTGCTATTTCGCAATGCGCGATGTGCAAAATGCCCGCTGAAAGCAATTTGGCCAATGGCGGAACCGATGGCTCTGGCTTAAATAAAGGCATTTTGTATATGTTTGTCACGCCGTATTTATTAGTCGGAACTATCGCTTTTTTGTGGTGGCGCGGTCGCCGCAAATTCCAAGTAGAGCAAGAAAGCGAAGCGAGTGAACTTCAAAATGATATTTAAAATATTACCTCCTATACCTACTGCCCCACGATAATTTGCTGGTTTTTGGGGTATTTTAGGCTATAAATAAGCCGCAGTTTTTTACTTTCACCTGCATTGAGTTGCACATTCCAAGTAAATTTGCCCAATTCGACTTGGTATTTTGCGCCACTTTGCTCCTCAACTTCCACCACAATTTCTTGATTTTTAGATATCGGAATATTGTCCACAACTTCTATATCAGAAGGTGTTGTTTTATTGTTTTTCAGCGTAATTTCAACGCCATACGTTTGTTTGCGCGTTGCACTAAGGAATTTGCTGGTTGAAAACTCTTTGAGTTTTTCGCATTTCACGGTTATTTTTTCGTCGCGCCCAAACGAAAGCAGCAGCGTGTCGTTTAAGGTATTCGGATTAAGCACCGATTGCCCGACATACACATCGCCGAAAAACAAGTTTGCCGTGCCTTCTACCAAGTTATATTGCTCAAAATTAGCAATTTTTGCTAATAAAAACGCCGACTGCTCTCTACGCGGCACGATATTGTATTCATATTGCGCCGGAATTTCGTAAATGTCTATCAGCACTAAATGCGCCTGTCCGTCCGAAGCAATATCTTGTGCATCTTTCACATCGAGTTCCACGCTCAAGCCTGCATCGCCAGGCGGCGGCGGCGGTGGCGGCTGTGTAAATGAGGTTCCGCTGCGGTCTTTATATCGGTAAGTAACTACTTCATTCAACTTGACTACGCGAGTTTCATCAAGAGAGGTAAGCAACCTTGTAGAAACACCATTCGGGTCGACAGGGTAGCCTGGTGCCGTGTACGGCTCTTTGTCATCGCAGTCGTTAATGCCATCGCCATCGCTATCTAAACGCACCCCATTTACATCGACAGGGCAACCAGCAGGCGTGTTTTTTTCTCTATCTAATACATCTGGCACGCCATCGTTATCCGTATCGGTCTGTATAGCATTCGAGTAGAGGTTTGCGTAGCGTGTTGCCAATCTTGGTTGCGCATTATTCGCGCTCGGATTGCCCGTTGAAACCCGCAAATTAACACCTTTCCAATCTATCCCCGAATTTTGGACAATATTCGCTTTATAAACTAAGGAAAGCGACTTGTTCAAGTCAAGGGTTTTCACATCGTAAATAGGAATCCAATAGGCTGATTTTGTTAGCATTGTGAAACCAATATCAATTTTGGTAGGCGCATCGGCTTTTAGTTGCAATACTAACTCGCCAACAGTTTTGATGGTTTTGGGGTCTAATTTAAACATTTTCACATTGATACGCGCCAACACCAGCGTTGATTTTTCTTGCTGTTCTTGCAAATCGCGGAGCTTTGCGCGGAGTTCGGGCAGGCGTTTTTGATAATATTCATCTACGCGCTGTATTTCTTCTAAGCTCGCGCCTTTATCGCCGCCCAAATGGTTTTCAACTAATATTTTTATAGCGCGTTCTTGGTCTTCTACTGTTTTAATTTTGTCATTTATTTGCTCATGCTGCTTGCCGAGCAGTTTCACGGAGTCGAGCAGCATACTTATTTCTGTTACTGCTTTTTCTTGTTTCACGTTGTTTGTGCGGTAGGTTGTGCTTAAAAGTTGCACACCCGCCGCTTTGAGCGTGACCTGCAAACTGGGCTGCACAATATTATTTGCGAGGTCGGTGATAATGAGCTCCTGCACACCTTGCACCACAGTTGCCGAAGCTGTGCCGCTCATTTTCGCGCTCTGCCGATACATTGTTACTGAAGTTATTTTGCCCGAAACGGTAGGCAACGTTGTCTGAGCATAAACTTTCGCCGAAAGGCATAAAAGGATAAAAAAGAGGTTTCTCATGGAAAATTGAGTTTGTGAGTTTGAAACTTGTGTAAAATACAAAAGACTCAACAACCATTCCGTAGGGATTGTTGAGTCTTTTTGCTTTATATTGCTTTAAAAAAGTATCGAAAAAAAGAGATAAACTCTTTGCTATCATCGTATAAGAATTCGATTATTTTTGCTTTTTTTTGCTCAAAGGGCATATTTGAAGCGTTTAAATTGCGAATAAACGCATTTTTTGCTATTTTTCGCGCTTCTGCTAATTTGTTGTTTTTGCCGTTAAGGTTTAAAATATAAGCGGTGTAATTGGCTTTTTCGGTATCTTTTGCGGAAGCGAAAATAAAGCCTTCGTCTTTATCAAAAATAAAATAGTCGGAAATATCGGGTAACAAGGCCGGATTTAGAAATTTGATTTCATCAAAATTATCGTCTTTCAAATGCCCACAAGTATTTTTAGTCGTATCGCCAATTTCGTTGAAGTGATTGCCTTCACAAGAAACCAATAAATTGCTATAATCAAAAGTCAAATTAGCAATGTCCAAACTTTTGGGTTTGACGTGTTCAATATGTGAAGAAACCTGCTCGGCTGTGATGCTTTGTTCACAATAACAGCACAAACCAAACTGCTCATTTGCTAATATAAACGTTTTTAAATATCTCTTTTTGGAAGCCAAATATTCGTTCCATAAGGTCAAGCCAGCAGTATCGGCAATAAAAAACGCAGGTGTCGGTTGTTTTTGAATATATTTCATTACCTAAATGCCTTTTCAAATTTAATACCTTGAAAAAAAGACGAATTTTCGCTTTCGTAAGATAGCATGAGTGTTTTAATATCTTCGGCTTCGGGCGTTTCTAATTCATTATTTTCAAATAAAATGCGGTATTTTTTCCGCAATTCAAGGAGTTCTTTTGGCACATATTCGCCGCCCATAATAGTTTTCACAACGGTATTCAAATCGCTTTCAAGCGGGGCTTCTGTAAATTGCTCGGCAGTTGCACCCGTTTCGGTTGGCGTAATAACTACTAAATTTTTATAAAAAGCCTTGCTAATAATCTGTGGCGAATGGGTTGCAAGCAAAAACTGGCTGCCTTCGCTCCATTTCTGCAAGTCGTTATATATATCGTGTTGCCAATTAGGGTGCAAACCCATATCTACTTCGTCCATCAAAATAATAGCGTTTTCCGATGTTTTGGCTTTAAGCCAAATATAAATACTCAATTTTTTCAATTCGCCGTGACTCAAATCTTTAGGCGAAAGTATCGTATTTGATTTTGTAGATTTGAAGGTTACATGTTTAAAATCGCCATCTATTGTCACGGTTTTATCTGTCAAAATATGGTTTAATTCTCGTTTGGTAACGGCAATTTGATTACCATACTCGCCTGTTTCTAAGGCTTTTTTAAAGTCTGCATCTCTT
>JBEEMU010000339.1:0-8339 GCA_041192485.1 Bacteroidota bacterium
TTATGAATACATCAAATACTAAGCCCGAACTACCGCTTACCCGCAAAGAAATGGCTTCTTTTCTCGGTATTTCGCGCAAATTATTGTCGGTTTGGATTGCCGAAATGGATATACCTAAATATAAACAGTTCACGCCGAAACAGGCGCAAACGATTATCGATGAATTTTCGTAATGCAATCATCATTCTATTTTTATAAAAATTTTAATAGACAAGAAATGTCAAAAAAAAAAAAATTTTCTCTTACTGTGCGCCCTGTGTGCTATTGGCGCACACGCGCAAACCGCCTTAGCGTATAAGGCAACCGCCTTCACAACAGGCTACATCGATGCCACAGGCAAAAGCGTTTCGTACCACGAAGCACTCGGTTTGGCAAACGGCAACGAGTTGATGACCAAACAACTCAAAAAAGGACACAGCAACCGCGTTTGGTCGCAGGTAACAGGTGTGTTTTCGGGCTTGTGGTTGGCAAACGGCATCTTAAACGTCGCGGCAAACAATACCGAGTACTGGTCGTGGATAATGGCTGGCGGCTGGGGCGGTTTGTCCTACCATTTAGGCAACCGCGCTACCTTTCAGTACCGAGCCGCCGCCGATACTTACAACGGCAAAAAAACAGGCAGCATCGACGTAAACTTACTGCCGAATGGCGTGGTTATTACGTTCTGACTACTAAGGTTTCTTCAATCGTATTCGCTCTGTAAAAGCGAATACGATTTTTTTTTGCCTATTTCCAAAAAAGATGTATCTTTGTGGTGTAATTTTAAACCAATAGAAAAATGGCAAAAATAATCAAATTTAGTTTAGAAGTATCCGATATGGAGCATGAAGCCTTAACACTCATGTTGAAAAAAGCAAACCTCACGACCGATGATATTTTGGGCGTAAACCTCAAACGATGGGTACTCGGAAACACCGACTTGCTCAACGACAAGGAAAAGGAGCGTTTCGCGCCTATTTTAACCCTCAAAAATGTAAGACCCACCAAAAATGCAGCAAAGCAAAAATAATCGTATCTTTATAGATACCAATGTATTAGTTTATGACTTTTTGCATCGCAACCCCGTGTATGCCAAGCAAGGCGTACCCAAACTGCATCAGCAAAGTTTCGACGCGCTTGAGATGTTTCGTAAGCACCCTCATTATAAAACTTATATCGCATCGTTTTCCATTGCCCGTTTTGTGTCGCTGTTGCAAAGTACCTATAAAGTACCTATAAAGTACCAAAATCGTTGGTAGTTAAAGAAGTTGAACGTATTTTACAACATAATATCGTATCAACATTGTCACAAAAACTTATTCAAATTACCTTAAACGAATTTAAAGGCAATACCGAAGTGAAAGATTTAGAAGATGCGTTTCAGTTTGTCGTGTGCCGCGATAGCCGTGCATTTTGCATTGTAACTGCGAATACAAAAGATTTTAAAAACCTATTTGCCGTCTTGGTTTTGCACCCATCACAATACCGCGCCCTATTGCAATAATCCTATTTACGCCGTGTTTTCACACTCGAAAACACGGCGTTTCTTTTCCTCTTCAACAGCCTAAAACACCTACCACAAAAAAAATACAAAAAAATACAAAAAAAGTACACAAGTTTCAAAAACGTCGTGTTTTCTTCGGGAGGCGCGGCGAAATTTTTTTGCCCATTTCCAAAAAAGATGTATCTTTGTGGTGTAATTTTAAACCAATAGAAAAATGGCAAAAATAATCAGTTTACAACTATCCGATATGGAGCATGAAGCCTTGATGCTTATGCTCAAAAAAGCAAACCTCACAACCGATGATATTTTGGTATCAAACGTAAAACGTTGGGTTGCAGGCAATATGGACTTGCTAAATCAAAAAGAATTAGAGAAGTTCGAGCCTATTTTCCATCAAAAAAACCTTAAAAAAATATTTTCCTAACTTTTTTAATCCATAAAATTATGTCATACATAGTCGAACCCGATGGCGTGGACTTTTCGGTAAATAGCGGCGCATTTAATGCGGATAATGATGCTGCTATGCAAAAGTTCATTATCGAAAGCAAGAAAAAATTAGCCTTGAAAGCGCAAAAAGAGGGGGTAAAAAGTAAAATATCCGCAAAACGGGGCACCAAACGTGCGGCGCAAGTGTAAGTGTTGTGCTTTGCTTTCAAAACAGTTTCCAAACAAAACGCCCTGTTTTCACACTCGAAAACACGGCGTTTCTTTTTCTCTTCAACAGCCTAAAACACCTACCACAAAAAAAATACAAAAAAATACAAAAAAAGTACACAAGTTTCAAAAACTTAACCGCAACAAAGTAAATTAGTAAATCATGTCATAAATCATCAATTTAAAATATACGGTACTTACCGTCGAAGACAGTACGCCCTCGTGGTTTGGCTGGTTGCACTTCGATAGTTCGTGCCGTTCTTTTTCTTTCTTATGATAGTAGATTTTAAATTAGAGCCCGCCGAACTGCAAGAAGCCATCGGTTGTATCGACAACCTGCTATGGCGCATCGCAGTTCAAGAAGCGCAACTCGGCGAATCGAAGTTTTGCCGCCGCCGCCGCTTACGACTGGTTTATTAAAGACTGGCTACGCGACCTAAAAGCAAAACGCACACAAGCGCGCCTCGCCGAGGAAGCCGCCGCAAGCGGTAAAACAAAACCATTAGAGGCGGTGAAGCCCTTGGATAATAAACAAGCCGCAAAGTAAACACGCGGGCAAAATCAAACAATCATTTTCAATTTTTGTGGTACGACATGAAGTTATGGCCCATAAAAAACGACATGAAGTTATGGACGGCAGAAACGACAGTAGCCGCCTTCCGTAAAAATATAGGCGTTTTGCGGCGCGGTATGCAATTCCATTTCAAAATCTTCTTCTGGTGCGGCTGATAATACAACGCCGCAACTGGTTTAACTTTTTTTATGGTCATCTTCCACGGGTTTTCGCTGTCAGGGACGAAACTTTTAAACGCGGTGTGTAGAAATTCTGCATATTTTTTACGAGTTTGCGGCAACACCTGGCGGTCGACGCGCAAATGCTCGATGAATTTTTCGGCTGCCGCTCGCGTGACAGCAGGGGCGGTGACTATTTTTTCTTTCTCCGCGTAAGCAAGAAAAATAGTCATCTTGGAATGGTAGGTTTGCGCGGTTTTTTCGCGCCATGCCACCTTATTTTTTTCGTAAAAATCGGACAAAACGTCAGCTATCCGCACCCCACCAGTTGATAATGATGGAACTGCGTTTTTTTTACCACATTGCAGACCGGCAATGATTAACGCTGCCTTAGCGCGTCTATCCTCGTCGGTTTTGCACCTATTAATTTCGCCGTAAATGCGTTTTCGCGTTTTAACGCCCCGCTCTACGGTGTAGAACTCGACGTACCAACGCTTTTTTAAATTGCCGCCGCAATTGATGAGGGAAAAAAATTTTTATCCATGCTTTAAAATTTTTAAAATTTTAAACGCATAGAGTTGGCGCATATTTTGGCGCACTTGTTTTGTAACTTATTGATTTTCAGTTGTTTAGTCTGAATTGCGGAGACACAGGGATTCGAACCCTGGAAACCCTTTTGAGGTTTACACACTTTCCAGGCGTGCGCCTTCGACCACTCGGCCACATCTCCTTTTCTAAAAATATTGTACCTTTGCTGGCAGGTTGCGCAAAAAATCGTGTTTTTCGCGCCTACTAACTTTCGGAGTGCAAAGGTACGCTTTTTTTCATTATTTACATAAAAAATCTTTTAAAATACAAAAATAAATAAATAAATTAAGATGCAAATTCATATTATCAATGGGCCGAACCTCAATTTATTGGGCTTGCGCGAACCTTCTATCTATGGCAGCCGTTCCTTTGCTGTTTATTTTGACGAATTAAAGACGTTCTTTCTTGCCGTCGATTTACACTATTTCCAAAGTAATCATGAAGGCGAGTTGATAGATTATCTACAGGAAGTTGGCTTTTCGAGTGGGGGCATTGTATTAAATGCGGGTGGATACACACACACGTCAATTGCCCTGCGCGATGCTATTGCGGCTATTCAAACACCCGTTGTGGAAGTGCATATTTCGAATGTTTTTGCACGAGAAACTTTTCGGCATCAATCGCTTATTGCGCCAGTTTGCGTCGGCAGCATTAGTGGGTTGGGGTTGCAAGGCTATCGCTTGGCTGTTCTTTTTTTTGAAAATACGGTATTTCCTACTGTGTAGGCCCCGTATCTATCCTGTTTTCAATGGCATTTTGCGTGGACTGCGGCAATTTACTGAAAAAGTTGAACCCAGTAAGTGTTTCTATATCGCGCACTTTCACGCGGTAATAGCCCCAGGCGTGTGCGTTTACTGTTTTTTCATTGGGCATAATCACACCAATCAAACGGCTATTCGTCACCACGCGCGTTAGGTCGTTTTGCCCGACGGGAAGCACTAAAATAGCTTTCCAGCAAAATTCGGGAATACGCACATGCCCCGACTCTAAGGCTCCGTAATAAGCGTTATCGCCTGTTAAGCCGTTTTGGCCGCCCTGCCCTTGCGGTCCTGCGATGATATAACACTCGTTGCCCTGCGATACCAAGGTACGGGTGTACTCTTCCAAATAAGCCCAAGTTTGGCGGTTTAAGGTGGGATTTTGCGGAATGATATTGCTCAAATAAAAGGTGGCATCATTATCGGCTTGTGTGCCATCGCGGTCGTCGGACGGGCAAAGATGGCCTCTATCGAAATTTGTATTCGTATAAGTGTTTGTGGTGACGTGCCAAAAGTTGGTAGGCAAGTCGGGGTCGGGTTTGAACACATTTTGGCGAGTAGCCGTCCCCTTCCAGTCGCTACTTAGATGCCAAGCCACCCAATTCGCTGTTTGGGTGCTTTCATTATACGAAAGTACATATTGTGGCTTGACAATCAAGTAGTTACTATTGTCATTGACGGTCGCGTTGCTTGGGTTGCCCATGCCCAAATTGTCCTCTTTGTTTGTGGTAGGTAGAACGGGCGGCGCAGCAGGGTCGTCGCAGCTTGTTAAAGATGCTACCGCAAAAAGCAATGCAGCGTAAATAAAATGTATTTTTTTCATTGGTTATGTTTGTTTAGCAAAGAATAAGAAGCGACAAAATTAAGGTATTTTTTTGAAAGCGCACCTTTTTTTCTATTATAAATAAAAATATTAGTACTCAAATGCAACGAATGTACTAAAAATAGCATCTTTGTAATATGTTATAAGTAGTAGTGATTAAATAATCGCGGTTTTAAAGCCCTGTTAAATAGGGCGTTCTGAGCGAATAATAACCGTGTTTATTTTGCCGCTGGCACTTCTTATTTGAAAAACGAACCTATTTACACTAAATTTTTATGCTTGGATTAAAAACACTTAGCGCAGCGGCTAAAAGCCGGCAAATACAATTGCATATCAACATTGCAGAATATGCCTGCGAAAGCGACTTGCCGATAGCCGACAAACAATTACTTTTTAGAGCGCGAGAAGCGGCCGAAGAGGCGTATGCGCCGTATAGCAATTTCCGGGTGGGTGCTGCTATTTTATTAGCGAATGGCGATATTGTGACGGGCAGCAACCAAGAGAATGCCGCCTTCTCAATGTGTATGTGTGCCGAGCGCACAGCACTTGCAGCGGCTTCCTATTTATACCCGAATGTCGCGCCAGTTGCTATGGCCATCACGGCACGGGCTTATAATTCTGTTTTGCAAGTACCCGTTCCGCCTTGTGGAGCGTGTCGTCAAGTCATTGCAGAAACGGAATCGCGGTTCCGCAAATCGGTGCGTATTTTGATGCAGGGCGAGATTGGAGTAATCTGGAAAGTCGATTCTGTCAAAGAAATATTACCTTTAACATTTAATGCGAGCTTTTTATAAAAAACGAATTACTTTGATGTAAGTAATTGATTAACAATTATTTAATAGGCGGTTTGTTTTATGTAATGTAAAACAAACCGTTTTTGTTTGCTATAACCGTAATTTAACTGTCATTTAATATATAAGCAATTATAATGATACTTTATACGCCGTTTTTTTCTTACATTTGCGTCTTCTTATTTCTAAAAACAAATAAAATCATTTCTAATACTGCTGAAAAACCTTATTCTCGTTAAAAAATGTTATATGTTTCAGCTAAATTTACGATTAAATATGTTTAACTTAATAGATAGGATTAGTCTATTGGGTGTGACCCCTACACAAGATGCTCGCGAGCGGAATAGAATAACTATTATGAACCTTTTTTTTGGTTTTTGTAGTTTAGTAGCCCTTATATTTATTGCTTATCTAGATATTAGACTACAACAATTGCTTTTTTCGTTTACAGCGGTCATTTTTTTGAGTATTTTACCTCTTCATCACTACGGACATTACCGTACAGCCTTGTCTCTGGGTGTTTTATCTACTGGCGGAGCGGTTTCTTTGATGTCTGTATTTCAGCCTTATCATAATGGTTTTTACCTTTATTTTTTCACTACACCGCTAATGATACTCTCGTTCTACTCTATGCGTAGAAAAATAGTCTTATTTAGCATGATTACTTTTTATGGATTACTCAATATTGCCACTTATATTTACCACACTTATACCGAAGTATCAATCTATGAAAGTGACTCGCTCATATTTCCAATCAATATAGTTACCACTATTTTAATCATCGTCTTGCTTTCTTATAATTTTTGGCGGACAAATATTGCTTACGCAAAACATACCGAAATTCAAAACACCATTTTAGAAGAGAAGATTGTTGAAAATGAAAAGCTGCTTAGTGACCTCAACGATAAAGTAAAAAATAATTTACAAAACATGAGCATCCTTAGTGAAGCCGATGTTTTACTGGGGCAAAAGCACTCAAGAGAAGGCTTACTACAATTGTATAGAAGTCGTATAAAAACGATGGATATATGCTTTCAAATAGTTTATGAGAAGCATATTCCGCAAAATCAGTGGCTTATGCACCTTTTTGAAAGCTATTGCGCCTTTGTACAGCAAACAGCTAAAAGCAAAATAGCATTTACTACCTCTTTTGAAAAGCAGCATAATAAGATACAAAGAAAACGCTTTGATGGCATCGCCTTACTTCTCAACGAATTATGTTTTCAAATAATGCAACCTTTTAGCAAGGATTTGCGTATATATAATATACACATTGCACTAAACGCAGAAAGCGAACCGCGCAACACGATAATCGTGACTATTGAAATTCATAATATGGACGCGCTGCCTGTGTTAAATCCGCTTATCTACCAGTTAGCAGCGGTGCAACGAGTCAAATTATCCACTAATTTATCTTCGCCCGATTTATTAACAATCAAGTTAGAGATACTTTGCTGATAAAAAGTTTCTAAAAAAGTAAAATTTATACCTCCATTATAAAAAAATTATGAGCGAAAAAAAGAAGCGGGTTTTAATTGTAGAAGACGATGATATGATTGTCTTCATGCTACAAATGTGCTACGAACATTTAGGCTGCGAGGTCGTTGGCAATGTTGATACAGGCGAGGCCGCAATTGATTTTGTAAAGCAGTACTCCGTCGATTTTATTTCGATGGACATCATGCTTAACAGTGCGATGAATGGCGTAGAAGCAGCCGAATCTATCCGTTTAAATAAGTATTTGCTGCCTATTATTTTCGTTTCTGCAAATAATGACCATGAACCGCGAACAAAAGCAATAGTAAACTCCGCATTTTTACGCAAGCCAATTGATTTGAATGATTTAGGTACTGCGGTGTTGAGCTTTAATATTTCTTAAATAGAAGAATTAATAGCATAAAAGCCATTATCACAAAAATTGTGGTAATGGCTTTTATTATTTTATTTATTAGCTTTCTTTCCTACCTTTTTGCTGGCAAAATATATTGCGGCAGAATAACGATGATGAGCGAGAATATATAAGAGAGAAGGAGTCTTTCAATAAAAACAAACGATACAGAAAATGCAAATTCTTCTAAGAAAGAATAGGCTACGAGATGCACAAAAAGTAAAACCGCAGCATATTGCCAAAACCACTGGTCGCCAAACAAGCGGCGGTTAGGCGTTTTATCCGACGTATAGCCGCCACGCGGCTCTATGATGCGCAAGATGGCATCGCGCATATAGGCTGTAAAGGTTGAAGCAGCGGCGTGCAGCCCAGGTGTGTTATAAAAAACATCAATCAACAATCCGAGTAAGAACGCCAGAAAGACCTGCAACGCTCGCGGTGTGCGTATTGGCAGGAGCAATAAAAACATGGGATAAATGAAAAAGCTAATATAGGTACTCACTTGAACGTTGGCCAAGAGGAGTACCTGCACAAAAAGTAGTGCGAAAAATCGAACTATATTATTTATTGTTAAGCTGCTATTCATTGATGGCTGCTGCGTCTTCTAAGGTTTCTTGTTCTT
>JBEEMU010000340.1:0-4133 GCA_041192485.1 Bacteroidota bacterium
TTTCAGTCCGTCGCGCACATCGGGCAGCGCACGCGACACGATAACCGACATCGAATAGTCGATGTATGCGGTTTTCATTTCTTCCTCGATGTTAATCAGCAGGATTTTTTCGCCAGTTTCAGCCATTTTGGTTTGTTAAAAAGCCACTCGCAACCCCTCAAAAGGCGGGGAGTATTTAGCTCGAAAAATAATTATTTACATAGGACAATATCCCTATAAATTTGCCTGCAAAGATACCGCTTTTATCGCATATACGCACTATTTTTCGCATTTTTTTCGCATTTTTTTCGCATTTTTATTCTGTATGGTAGGAAACTGAAAATGGGGCGGTTTTGAGGGCGTTTTTAAAAAGAAAACGCCTCGCGCAACGGGGGCGTTGTGCGAGGCGGGGCTTATACAGTTTCTAAAATGCCGCAAGATGGGTCAGAATGTAAATCAACAATACTTTGATAGTGTGCAATATGACTACCGCTACATCTATCACTCTGTTATCAACTCCTTCAGCCGCACCTCTACTTCTTTGCGCAAGGATACGCGCGTATCCTTGTTGTCTATTGGTTTGATGTCGTCTATTTTTTTTGCTGCTTTTTCGTATTCGGCACGAGCCTCTTCTATCAATTTGCTATTTGCAAAACCATCACCAGTGGCAATATACTCTTTCACGTTGATTTCTATTAACGAGTTTTGGCTTTTCTGCTCATTTTTTTGGGCAATACTCGTTTGTTCTTGTGCAATGCGTGTTTGTTGATTAGCATAAAAATACAGTGTGGCTGCAGAAATACCCAAACCGACTGCAACAAATGCCACCGCCACTGCAATTCTTGTAAATCGTTCGGTTGTTTTAATCGCCGAATGTGCTTTTTCTAAGGCTTCGTCTGTCTTTTTCAACGCGGCTTCTAATTCTGCTTTCTGCGCTTGCTCGTGCGCAAGTTGCGTGGCTATGCGCTCGTTTTCTATTTTTGCGGCTACCGCTTCGGCGGCTAAACGCGCTTCGTTTTCTAAAGCAAGTCGCTCGCGCTTTGTCGCTTGTATCGGCTCTAACAATGTATCGTGCGAAATTTCGTAACTATTGCCACCAAAACTATTCAGTTCGGCGCGAATTAAAAACGTGTTTTTTAGGGCTTCAAGCAGGTTTTCCACCGTATTTTTATCGCCAAAACGCACCAAAGCATTGCTATCTACACTCATACGACGCAGTTCGCCTGTTGCGGCATCTTCGGCAAGCAAACCCTCTTCCAAAATCCGTTGCGCGGTCGGTCGGTCGCGGTCACTAAGTTCAGTGAGTTTACGATGATAATAATCTGCGTATAGTTTGCGCATATCGGGCAGCAATTCGGGCGTGATGTCGGGCAACCCGTTGCCGTCTATATCCGCAATATCGCCACGCAAAACCAAACTTTCTATGTGTTCACCAAGCAATTGCAACTGAAACGCCTCGATACCTTCGGTGGTTTCTGCCTTATTGTCCGTGTTTTCGTGCTGCGTCGTCAGTTCGCGTATAATTTTTTCGAGCGCGGCAGGCGTGTATTCAAACGCTGGCGACACGAAATCGCCAGTAAGCGCGGCGGGCTGTGTGATAGCGGCGCGAGCCTGCGTAGGCGTAAGGGCTTTTAGCTCGTAGCGTTTGTGCAAAATAGCGGGCAGCGCGTCTTTCAGCGTATCTAACTGACTCATACGGTCGGCGCGAATAGCAAACACCACGCGCACTTCGTTGGCAGCTGCCAAAAAATCATAAATCGCATCGGGTGCGTTGTCGGCGCGGTCGCGCACGACTTGCGGAATAGTGCTATAAAGCAATTCGGCAAGTTCTTTTTTAAACGCCTCACGTGCAGCAAGTGGGTGCGTAAAAAACTCCTCAAACTGGTCAAATACCAATAAATACCGCCGTGCCGTGTCTGTCGTTTCAATCGGCTGCGACCGTTTAAACCAATACCAAAGGCTTTTTTCGGTGGTGTAATCGTCCAAAAAAGCGGTTGCGGCGAGCGGCGCATACCGTTTTCCCAAGGCAGTGCGCAGTTTATCTATGGGCGTATTCGGGTCATCGGCATTATACGCGCCTACCCGAACCGCAAGCACTGCGCACGGCTGCCGGCCGCCCTCCATGCGCGGCGCAACGCCTGCATTGAGCAACGACGACTTGCCATAACCCGATTTGCCGAACAAAACCAAAAGTTTTTCTAAGTCAATCAGGTTGCAAAATTGCTGTATCTCGGCATCACGCCCAAAAAACAGGTGCTGATGCTCGCGCTGAAAGGGCTGCACGCCGAGGTAGCGGTGGGTGGGTGGGGTCATATTTTTTCGTTTTACGGTTTACGGTTTACGTTTTACGTTTTACGTTATACGTTTATACGTTACCGACACCTCAAAGGCTGTGCAATGTACACAAGTTTGAGGGTGGTTTAATATATGATATTTAAATTTTTGTTTAACTTTGCCCTTTCATTTTTAAAGAAATTATTGATATGAGTATGTTTACAACATTTAGGAAAAGCATAACAGAGCATGCTTGGTTTAATGATAGGCGCTTAAGCGAACGATATGGTCTAATTATAGACCAAATCGGCAGTAATTTTGGCAGTAAGTTGCCGCAAAGTGCAGGCAATGTAGCGGCTACAAAAGGTTTATATCGCTTTATGAATAATCCCAAAGTAAGCACCGCCGCCTTGTGCAGTGCCGACGCATCACGATTACTGGAACGCTTACAGCAAGAAAAATCTAAAACGTATCTTGCGGTAAGCGATACCACTGGGCTAAATTATAGTACTAAAAAGAGTAAAGATGATTTAAACTGCTTAGATTCGGTCAAACAAAAGGGTATGTACTTGCATTCCACTATATTATTAGATGCAGCGGGCTGTCCAGAAGGGTTGCTCCGTACTGCCTTTTTTGACCGTACTGCCTTTTTTGACCGTACTGCCGATGAAGTTGGCACTGCTCGTAAGGCTCGCAATACCAATATTGGTGCTAAAAAGCCAATTGAGTACAAAGAATCCTATCGGTGGTTGGAAGACATGAATCAATTACACAAATTGTTTGGCGGTTTAACGCAACATCGGTTTGTGCATCTTTGTGATTCCGAAGCTGATATGTACGAATGGTACGCCAATCGTCAGTATGACCATATTCATTATCTTACGCGCTTGCACCACGATAGGCTGGTGGAGGGCGCAGACAAACATATTTTCACTGCATTGGCTGCCGCGCCTGTCAGTGGCTGCAAAGTATGCCGTATAAAAGACGATTATACGAATGAGCTTAGAAACGCTAAATTAGAACTAAAGTGGCTAAAAACAACGCTCAAAGTACCGCAATCCTTACGAACCTACCAAAAAGAAAAAGCATACGAAAACATAGATTGTTATGTAGTAGAGTTGCAGGAAATTGACTTTACACCCCGCAAATATATCAACGCAAAGGGAGAAACGAAATATACGGAGCCGTTATGCTGGCGGCTTATTACGTCCCTACCCGTCACTAATTTAGAAGAAGCCTTAGAGGTGGTCGCTTTCTATCTTCATCGGTGGCGCGTTGAAGATTATCATCTTGTATTTAAAGAAGGGTTTGAGATAGAGGAACTCCAATTTGAAACAGGTGTGGCTTTACGCAAATCCATACTTACTTACGCAGTAGTGGCGGTGCAAGTATTAAGGCTGCGATATTTGCAAGAAACCCAAGCTGATAGCCCAATGGAAATTACAGGTGTTTCCTCTGATGTATTTCCTATTATTGCAACTTACCTTCAAAAAGTAAGAAAAATAAAAGTTGATACACCTCAAAATCCAACGGTTGCCCAATTCACCCAACTCATTACTCTATTAGGCACGGGTAACAAAAAAAATACTGGTATTCGTGCGCTTTGGCAAGGTATCAGGGAGTTTACGATTGTCATTAACACTTATTTTACCTTTTTTCAAAACGAATAATATCATATATTAAACCACCCTCAAACTTGTGTACATTGCACAGCCTTGAAGGTGTCGGTAACGTTGTCGCGGTAACGTTGTACGCGGTAACGTTGTCGCGGTAACGTTGTACGCTGCGTATTAGACAACATATCGATACACCCAATCAATCCCCGCCCAAAGGATTTTAGTGCTTTCTACGAGTTGTTTTTATTACGTATTTGTGTTTTT
>JBEEMU010000341.1:0-5802 GCA_041192485.1 Bacteroidota bacterium
GCAATAGCAACGCATGAACCATCAACTTTACCCGCTTCAAGTAGCGGAAACTAAACACGAGACGAACGAGGCTCTCGTAATTACCTTCGACATTCCTGCCGAACTTCAAGACTTATTCACCTTCGAGATGGGGCAATATGTCACGCTCGAGTTGGAGATACACGGCGAAAAAGTGCGCCGCGCTTACTCGATGTGTAGCGCACCGCACGAAGGAAAACTCACCGTAGCTGTAAAGCGCACGAAAGGCGGCGTTATGAGTAATTTTTTAAACGACACGATAAAACAAGGCAGTATGGTGAATGTCATGCCGCCGCAAGGGAAGTTTACAACGCCGATATCGCCGTCTAACACACGCACATTCTACCTGTTGGGAGGCGGAAGTGGCATCACGCCGCTGTTTTCTATTTTGAAAAGTGTGCTGCAAGAAGAGCCTAAAAGCGTGGTTCACTTGCTTTATGGCAATGAAAATGAGGACAGTATCATTTTCAAAGACGACTTAGACAAGCTGCAAAAACACTATGAAGGGCAGTTGTTCGTAGAGCATATTTTGAGTAAGCCGAAAGCCGAAAAGTCGGGCGGAGTATTTGGTTTTATGAAAAAATCAACGGTTTCGTGGCAGGGTTTAACAGGCATTCCCGACAAAATAGCCCTTGAAAAATGGCTGATGCGCAATCCGCAACACACAAAAGAAGCGGTTTATTTTACATGCGGCCCTTTGCCAATGATGCAAAATTTAGAACAAGTCGTTACGCAAAAAGGAATAGATAAAAAGTACTTTCACATGGAAGTATTTGCTACGGCAGGAAAAACAGAAGATACAGCAACAAAAAGCGCAGGCAATAATGCCGTTGTGAGTGTTATTTTAAGTGGTAAAAAATCGACTGTGGAGGTTCCCGCTGGCCAAACTATTCTCGATGCGATGTTGAAAGCAGGCTACGATGCGCCATATTCTTGCAAAAGCGGAGCCTGCTCTACTTGCATCGCCAAACTCACAAAAGGCAAGGTGAAAATGGACGCTTGTTTTGCCTTAGACGACGACGAAATTAAAAAAGGATATATTTTAGCCTGTCAAGCCAAGCCCACAACCGATGATTTAGAAGTTAATTTTGACGTTTAAACGGCGTTAAAAACGGCATTAAACCACGTTACCAACACCTTTATTGGGTATCGGTAACGTGGTTTTGTTATTGATAGCGTGAAGTTACATTTTCACCAATTTCTTGGTGGCTACTAACTTCTCATTTACCCAAATTTCAGTCGTGTAAACGCCTTGCGCAAACTCGCTTACCGAAAGCGTAGCAGCGTGTTGATTTTGAATAGCTTGAACACTCATAACCTGTCCAAGCATATTGCGAATCACGAGCGTTGCGGCTTTTGCATCGGCTAAATTTGGCGTAATAGTCACGTTATTTTCCGCAGGATTAGGCACGATTGTAAAATTATAACGTGGGTCTAAGCTCGGCACATCAATCAAATACTTCGACGGCGTTGTATAAACCTGATTGGTATAAATTGGCACATTATAATCGAAGAAAATAGATGCCGCATTGCGAATAGGAACGCCATTTTGTATCAAATTATCGTCGGGGCGCAACATATACACCACAAAGCCATGACTTTTTGGCTCGTTTAAGGCAGCATGTACTAGATTTATACCATTAAAACTAAATGTTGCCACTCGATTATTGGAAATTTGCACCGTGCAAGGATAGCTGCTGCCCACCAATTTAAACGTAGAAAGGTTTAAAAAGGAGCTTAGAGTATCCGAAACACGCACATTAAACGCCGTGTCGGTTCCTGTGTTTTGAAAGCGGATAATATACTCTAATTCGGGCGAAGGCGTAACAAAAGCCCCCGAAGGAAGTTGCTCATAGGTGTAAGATGCAATGTTTACGCGCTTATCATTCGGGTCAAAACTGCCCGTTGTGAGTGCGTGACGCGTGTAAGTGTTGTTTAAAATATCGGCATCGCCGCTTAACGGGCTTATGACAGCCGTAGAATTCACACTCAAACCTAATGCCGTAGTAGCAGGTACGCCTATTTGCGCGGTGATAGTAGCGTGATGCCCTGCAGAAACCGCTCCTAATGAAATAATCAAGGTGTCGTTTGATACAAAATACGGTAAAGAGCAGCCGAACGATGACGGCACAAAACCTTGAATATGCAGTTTTATTTTCGCATTATTCACAGCTAAAGCACCACTATTATTGTAATATAAATAATAGTTTACAATATTTCCTGGTCGCAAATTACCGTGATAAACAGATACGCCCAAATTAAATGCCCCTGGATTCGTATGGATACCGATATTGGTCGTCGTTGTTGTATTTAACTGAGCAACCACATTCATATTCCCCGTTGTCACGGTTTGCGAAGACTGTAAATAAGGCACATTCAAGGTATAATTGCCTATGGTAGCCAAATTAATGGTATAAATGCCATTCGCATCACTCACGCCATACCAAGTTTGGCCATTTTGAACCGCCGAAATCAGTTGATTTACGATAGGCGTTTCGCCCGTATCAAATGTGCCATTGCTATTTATATCGTCAAATACCAGCCCGTTTAAAATGGCATCGGGGCAATTCATCGTGAACGGTGATGAAGCTGTGCAACCGTTGCTACTCAAAACACTTACAACGTGTGCGCCTACGCCTATATTCCCCAAAAAATAGCTTACATTTGCCGTAGTGCCTACAACATTTCCATCGAAACTAACCGTGTAAGGGGCAAAACCGTTTACAATTTGTAATAAAACTTGACCTGTTGGTGCATTGCAATCGCTAACAGCCGTTATATTTGGCAATACGAACATTTGCACAAACGACAGGCTTGCCGAAGCCGTGCAACCCGTTTGTGTATCAGTTATAGTGACCGTATAATCGCCTTGCTGATTGGCAATAGTTGTGTTGGTTGTTGCCCCCGTATTCCATAAATAAGTGTAGCTTGATTGTGGGTTTCCGACAGACGCTGTCAATGTAGCACTTCCGCAGCCTAACGGGGCAGGCGGAGGGGCAGTTGCAACAGAAATAATTGGCCCCGAAAAGTTGCCTACGGCGTATGCAACGAGGTTAAACGTGCAACCTGTTGTGCTATCTCTAACGGTTACAGTATAAGTTCCCGCTTGGTTTACTTGCAATAAACAGGCTGTACTGCCGTCATTCCATTGATAGGTATACTGATTATTGGGTATCGTGCTACACGCATCAAAAAAGAGCGTCGGATTATTACACGTCAGAAGTTGCGTCGGCACAAAGTTAGAAAAGCCCGTTGGCAATGTTTGTGTGCTGGCAATATTCACGGTTGCCGTTGCCGAACAGCTTGTTGTTCCGTCTGTTATTGTCACGGTATAAATACCGCTATTCGCTGCTGTTATTTGCGGGGTTGTTGCATTATTGCTCCATTGAAAAGTATAATTATTTTGCGAAGGCATTGCCGTCAAAAGCGTTGTAGGATTTTGGCAAGTAAGCGTGTCGTGCGATGCGGTTATCATCGCATTTAGCGCAAAAACACTAGATGTAACCGTCACGCTCGCCGAAGAAGTGCATATAAGAGAACCTGTTGTTGTCACGGTTACAGTATAAACGCCTGCAGCTGTAACGGTTAGTATCGGGTTCGTTGCGCCGTTATTCCACAGATAAGTCAGCGAACTTGTTCCGCCAGAGTACGTTTGTGCATCTAAAATTGCCGTTAGCTGCGAGCAAGTAAGCGAGCCAGAGCTTTGTATAACAGCAAAAGCGCCGCATACGTTTGCGTTCACATTGGAAACACTAATCGTGTCCGACGATGTGCAGATGCCGTCGGTAGCCGTTACGATAAACAAATCGATGGTGCCATCTATGCCCGTTGGCACAAGGGTCGGATTGGCCGTCGTTGGGTTTATAACCGTCCCCGTGGCCGATGTCCAGCTATAAGTGACATTAGACAGAGGAGCAGTAACCGAGCAACTACCAAACGTGATATTTGGGCGAAAATTAGTTGCTATTGGCAATGCTAATGTGCAACCAACCGCATTATCGGTACGAGTATAAAGAACTTCATTGGCAGATGTTTGCGTATAATTTACATTATCATAGTTTGTATAGGCGGTATTATCGAAACATATTTCTACAATTAAATTATCCAAGCCGTTCCAGAAAAACGGCGTTTGGAAGTTAAATGTATTAATACCCAAAGTCGTTGTATAAGCCGCATTGGTATAAACCACGTTTGTATTAAGGAGATAGCCAGTGCCTGCCGTAAGTGAATTATCGGCAGTTGCGCCCATTTTAATCGTAAAATTGGTATAAGGAATCGTGCTGCCTTTCTGAATAATATCAAAATTAAGTGAATTGATAAGCCCATATTGCAAGCCTGCGGCTTGTAATTCACCTCCTGTTAGCAACATTTGGAAACGGCCGTCATGCCAAAAACCTTGGAATGGCGAACCTATGCCCCCTGTTGTAATTTGCGTTCCCGCTCCGATGGTGTGGTTAGCCAAAGGGTTGTTACAGGTTTGCCCTGTGCCTAAACCCGACGATGGTGGAACAATAGGCGGCGGATTTAGGTAAGAAGCACTAGCTTGTATAGGGGGCATTGTTGCAGGGTTAAACATAACCATAGAAGGCAAAGCCGTCACGCCGCCATAAGCCTGAACGCTTTTACTACTACTCGCAGTACAAACATTATCCGAATAAACGACGGTAAAAGTAGTTGGCTGCGTCACCGTCGCAGTATAAACTCCAGAACTGCTTGAAGGGTTAAAATTAGCAGGTAGTGGGCTTGCCGACCAAGCATAGTTCGCCCCCTGAGCATTGTAGGCAGGCAAAGCATTTAAGGTAATCGACGTAGGCGTGCCGTTGCAAATAATAGATTGACTAATATTAAAGCTGACAGCTTGCACATTAATAGCGAAGAGCTGCCGCACACGCCCTGGTATTGGGCAGAAATTATCGGTCACCTCTAAGGAAAAAAGATGAGAACCGCCATCATTTGCCGTCGGAGTCCAGTTGAACGTAGCAACTACCGGGTTTGTACCCGATTGCGTAAGCGTTGCGCCTTGTGGCAAATTATTCGCAAGGGCTGTTAAAACAGTTGCCGTATCCGCGTCGGTAGCCGTTATTTGAAAACTAAGCGAAGTGCCAACGCATAAATTAAATTGATTGACATTGTTTACCACCGAAAAACTCGTTGCAGGCTGTATATTGCTGGGAGCAGTAGCCGTAGGCGAACTATTCGTACCACAGTTCAATACGATAATCTGCATATCGCGCCGAATACTCCCGATAAATGTGCGAACACCATTAATAAGACGATACTCGGAAACCACTACAGTCAAGGCAGCCTGCTGACTAGGGCAGGGCAAAATGCTAAAAACGCCTGTTAATGAATCGAGGCTTGCGCTACTGCCCACTACCGAACACATAGGCTGTGCGATAGAGAAGCCCGGATTATAAGTAATTGGTGTGGTCACATTCGTTAAGGGCTGCGCCAAACTATATTCCAACTCGTCACCATCGGGGTCTATCGCCCCGAAATTGCAAGTAGCAGGCTGCCCTGCGCATAAAAATACGGTAGGCAACGCAGAAAACGCAGGCGAATTATTACCCGCCGCCAGTACGTTATTAATATGTGTATCCACATACAAATCAGCGTTTGAAGGAGTGCTAAGATTGGTAATTGCTGCATTGCGGCAACATTGCGCAAACGAAATAGTCCAATCGGCGCAAGTACTCGTAAAAGTATAAGTACCTCTATAAGTATATTTCTGAACACCTGGCAAAACACCTGCGGGAGTGCTGCAAGTACTCGCATTGGAGCACA
>JBEEMU010000342.1:0-4549 GCA_041192485.1 Bacteroidota bacterium
CCCGAAGGGGCGATTGTCTTCAAGATTACTTCAAGCCCAATGCCGTTTATATCGCCTACCGATATTCCTATTTTTAATTTAGATGCCACGTTAAACTAAGTTTATTCAAAAAATAAACGCAAAGATACGATAAATATAGACTTTTTCGGTTATAATGCAATATTTTTAATTTCGACTAAAATATTCAATTTAAAAATATATACAAAAAAGAATAAAAAAATGTTAAAATAGGCGCGGATATTGAAATATTGCCTATCTTTGTAGCGATTTTCAGTTAAAATTAGTTCACTATAAAATTGCTAACTTATCAACTTTTAAAATTATGAGTAAATTTGATGACGCTTTAGACAGCTATAAAGCAATCATGACAGAAGCGGGTTTTGCCTTCGACGAAACCCTTTTGACTTCGGTAACGAAAGGCTTAGGCCCTTCTATCTACAACCGCGACGCAGCTTATGTGGCGGGTACCGACCCCGAAGAATTAACGCGAGTTAAAAACAATTATCTGGTAGGCAAATTAGGCTTGGAAGATAGTGCTGATTTAGATGCTGCAATCGCAACCGTGATGCAGTCGCTGATAGATGCTGGCGTTAAAGCTCGTCCGCGGGCAGTAGTTTATTACTTGCTTTGCAAACATTTTGGTAAAGAAAGTATTTACGCATAAAAAAACTAATTTAAAAAAACTAAGTAAAAAAACTAAGTAAAAAAACTAAGTAGCAGTGTATAAATAATCCTTGTTTGAGGCTCTGTTAAATAGGGTTTAACGTAGCGATTATTTATACACTACTTACTTTCTTCCTTCTATTTACCATTTTATAGGCTATAATTTTCAGTATGCAAAACCCAAAAGAAAATACAGACTCTAACGCTGAAAACGCTGCTCCGCCAGAAGAAGCTGCTTGGAAACAATGGCTCAAACGAATGGGGATAGGCGGTTTTTTGTTCTTCCTTATAAAAGGCATTCTATGGCTGCTTTTGCCGTATTTAGGGCTAAAAGGGCTTTGGTCGCATTAACAAAAATTACGACCAAAAATTACGATAAAAAATTACGATAAAAAAAGGCTTCTACGTCATAAAACCAAAAGGTATTCCTATTCGGGCGATAGATTAAAACATAGAAGCAAGTATTTTTTTAACCACATAAGGCACCTAAGAAACGTATAAGAATCTTACCTAAGATTTTGTGGATTGATGAATACTATAAAAAATAGGCTTATGTGGTCTTATATGCCTTATTTTTCGTACAACGTGCTGCGTTGAACTCAAAATTTGCCTTGCTTCGTGCCAAAATTCTTCGCAAAACCTGCCCAAGTTATCATTTACACGTTCCTTAACGCCCAAAAACTAAATAAAAAAGCACCATCAACTGCATGACAGTCGATGATGCTTTTTTGTTTTTCAAGGCGCGTTTTAATCTATGAAGCTACCACTTTTTAGGCAAACGATAAGAGTACCTACTTTCGGTCGCCTACTTTGGCTTTGGCTTTGGCTTTTGGCTTTTCACCGCTTTTGGCTTCGTTGCTTTTGGCTTCATTTACGCAAAACAATCGCGTCAAAAATATTTATACACTCGAATTGTAATATTTTCATAATATTACTTTAAATTTTTATTTTTACATTTTATAAAAAAATATATATAAGTGTTTGCAAATAAATAATTTATGTATTTTTCGTAAACTATATAAACTATTTTATAATTTATTGTGTATATTCTATACAAAGTTTGATTTGCGTTTGGAATAATTGTTGTACTTTTGTCAGTAATTTCTAATAATATTTAATTTTCAACCCAAAATCAGATGCAAATACAATCGTCGAAAGATCAAGTATTGGCAAATATTCGCGCCGCTTTACATACGCACATTCCGCTGCCCTTCAATCAGGAGCGCGGCCAACTGTCGGAGGCTATCGAAAAGCCGTATGACGAAGACTTGAGTTTTATTTTTGCCGAAAGGCTGATACAAGCAAGCGGACAGTTGATTTATTGCGAATCAGCCGCAGAGATGGCGGAAAACTTGAAAATACTCATCAAAGACAAGGGCTGGCGACATCTGTATGTTTGGGAAAAGGATTTACAGGATTTTCTGCAACGACACGATATTAGAGAAGGCCGAATAGGCAAACAATTAGACCGCGCCGAAGTTGGCTTGACGACTTGCGAAGCCCTAATTGCCCGAACGGGTAGCATTTTACTAAGCAGCCGCACGGCTTCGGGGCGCACCTTGAGCATTTTTCCGCCCGTTCATATCGTTTTGGCGCATCGCGGACAAGTAGTGTATGACATAAGTGCCGCCTTAGAACAAGCTACTAAACAGTCGGGCTACAAACTGCCGTCTATGTTGAGCATTACAACGGGGCCAAGCCGCACAGCAGATATTGAAAAAACACTTGTTTTGGGCGCACACGGCCCCAAAGAATTATATGTTTTGTTTTTAGATAGATAACTTTGGCCTAAAAATTGCTTATTCACTCCTGTTACGCACGGTCTTGACAGCTGCTACTTCGGTCTGCCTTACAAAACAAATCTATTGAAGAATACTTAAAGCAAGGGCGGTGGGAAGTCCCTCAACCAGGAACGTGGCAGTCGTACATTATTTGCTTAAAGCGAATTATTCAATATTATTATATATCATACTTATTTCTAAAAAGACCCTTATTCTTTCATTATACTGAACCATTCGTTATGTCTAAATTTTTATCAACCGCCTCCGTTTTGGCTTGCATTTTCGCCCTTTTTTGCGACACGGCACAAGCACAACAATCCGTTTTTGCTGACCCTACGCTCGCCAAAATTTCTTGGCGCAAAGCGTTTGCCTTGGGCAACGAGTTTTTTACTAAAAAGGATTATAGCAAAGCATTTGATTACTATCAATATGCCGCCGCCAAGCACCCACAAGATGCGCGTATCAATTATGCCGCAGGCATGAGTGCGATAGGGCAACGCGATTATGCCTCTGCAAAAAAATACCTGTTAGATGCGCAATCGGGGCGTTTTACTAAAAAAGTTCCCTTAGCTAAAATGCAGTATGGCATTGCCTTAAAGCAGCGCGGCGAATACACGAAAGCCATCGAAGTTTTAGACGCTTTCGCAAAAGCATACCGCAACAAAGAGGATTCGATTTATCAGTCGGTTTTAGAGCATATTAAAGGTTGTAGCAACGGTATGTATTTGGCTCGCCGCAAAAGCAACGGCTTTTTGGTGCAAAACATGGGCGATAAAATAAACACGCCAGGTAATGATAAAAGCGGCACGGCAAACCGCGATAAGTTTTTGTATGCCACGGTTTCGGGCAATGCCACGGCGTTAAAAACAATGAACTCGGACGGAAAGGTGACAACTTTGAACGAGCAAGAAGCCGAAGTGAACAGCCCCTATTTGGCAGATGACGGCAAAACGGTGTTTTTTACACGCAGTATAAAATTGGCAAACGGCGACCAGCGCACACAAATATACACAGCAACCATTGATGCAGTGAAAAATACCTTGATAAATCCGCAACCTTTGGGACGAACTATCAACGGAGCAGAAACCGAAACTTGGAGTGCGACCGACCCTGTTTTGGCAAAAAACGACCGTTTGCAAGATGTTTTATACTACTCTTCTAACCGCCCAGGTACCGAAGGCGGATACGATATTTGGGTAAGTACCCGCAAAGCTGACGGCAGTTTTGGTGAATCCCGAAATTTAGGCAGGCAAATAAATAGCAATTTTGACGATATTTCGCCCTTTTACGATACCAAAAATCAACGCTTATACTTCAGTACCAATCGACCTGAAACCTCTGGTGGTTTCGATGTTTATGCGGCGAACGGTTTTGGCCGCTACTGGAAAAAACCAATAAATTTGGGGCAACCTATCAACTCGCCTGCCGATGATTATTTATTCCGCCTAAATACCGACGGATTAACGGGTATTTTAACCTCTAATCGGGCAGGAACGATGACGCTGACGTGTGAAGGTTGTACCGACGATATTTTCAGCGTAGCCATAATATCTAACCCGCTCGATGCGAATAGCCCCGACGGAGGAAATATTAAATTGACAAAAATGAAGCTAACTGGCTCTATTTTAGACAAAAAAACAAACATAGAATTGAAGGGTTATCAAATTAGTTTGTTGGAAGTTATTGACGGCAATCCTGTTTTGGTCGATCAAATCACAAGTACCGATGGCAGTTACGAGTTCACGTTAGACGTAGATAAAGTGTATGTTGTGGAAGCGGAAGCCAATGATATTCGCGTGGAAACATTCTTGATAGACCCCACCGATTTTAAAAATGAACAAGAAGTTACTCGCGATATTTTGGTAAGCAGATAGTTTTTTATCGGTAGCGCAAGGTATAAAAACCGCATAAAACT
This sequence comes from Bacteroidota bacterium, assembly GCA_041192485.1. Lineage (GTDB taxonomy): Bacteria > Bacteroidota > Bacteroidia > Chitinophagales > Saprospiraceae > JBEEMU01. The sequence goes on from JBEEMU010000342.1 coordinate 4,360, forward strand.
CACATTCTTAGGTAAAGATGTGAGTTTTATGCGGTTTTTATGTTTAGGAAACATTCCCTAAATAGTCAATCCATTTAATCCTGTAGGATAAATACGAGTGTTTCGGCGAGCTGGGTCTTTGAACTCGCTCTATAACAAAATTCCAATTTTTCAACGAATTTCGAGTTGCGTGGCGAGTTGAAGACCCACC
>JBEEMU010000343.1:0-13518 GCA_041192485.1 Bacteroidota bacterium
AAGGAGGCATCGACTCGCTTGCGTTTAAAGTTGATGGCAAAGAGGCGGAATTGCTATATGATAAAAATACGCCCGATATGGCCACCTTGACCCTGCCTAAACCATTGGCTTCGGGCGCAAGTTGCGTCATCACTACGCCTTTTCATGTGCAGTTGCCCTATACGTTTTCGCGAGGCGGCCACATGGACCAAGCCTACCAAATAACGCAATGGTATCCCAAACCCGCTGTATTTGATGCCGAAGGCTGGCATTTGATGCCGTATTTAGACCAAGGCGAATTTTATAGCGAGTACGGAACGTTTGACGTGAGTATTACCCTGCCGAAAAACTATATTGTGGCGGCAACGGGTACGCTGCAAACGGCGGAAGAGCAAACGCTTTTAGACGAGCTTGCCGCAAAACACAATGAAGCGCAGGATTCGTTTCCTGAAAGCGATAAAAAATTAAAAACCATTCGCTTCACCGCCGAAAAAGTGCATGATTTTGGCTGGTTTGCCGATAAACGGTTTGCCGTGCGCAAAGGCGGCGTAGTATTAAATAATGGTAAAAAAGTAGAAACCTGGGCGTTTTTTCCGAAAGGAGAAGAAAAAATATGGGAAAAAGCACCCGAATTTATCGGACGCGCCGTCGGGTTTTATAGCGAAAAAGTAGGCGATTATCCGTATCCGAAAGCCTGCGCGGTACGCGGCGCACTCAAAGCAGGCGGCGGCATGGAGTACCCGATGGTCACGGTCATTGCGGCAACGGGTAGCGAAAAAAGCTTAGATAATGTGATTATGCACGAGGTTGGCCACAACTGGTTTTACGGCGTTTTGGGTAGCAACGAGCGCGAACATCCCTGGATGGACGAAGGACTGAACTCCTATATAGAAAGCCGTTATATGGACAGTTATTACAAAGAGCATAGAGATGTGGATTTGAGCGTATTCGGCAATGGTAAGAAATTGGCGCAAGAAGATTTGGTTTATTTGATGCAAGGCCGCCAACACATCGACCAAGCCTGCGACACTCATTCCGATAAGTTTTCGTCGAGCATAAACTATTATTTGGGCGCGTATGGCAAGCCAACCATGATTTTCCGCTATTTGGAGCAATACCTCGGCACGGCGGTCATGGACAAAGCCTTGCACGACTATTTTACCGAATGGCAATTTAAACACCCACAACCCGCCGACATCAAGGCTTCCTTTACCCGAAGCACGGGCAAAGACCTCTCGTGGTTTTTTACCGATATGATTGCCACCAATAAAAAAATAGATTATGCCCTTACGGGAATTACAAGCGACGGAAAACTAAAAGTAGCCAACCGCTCGACCGTAAAAGCACCGTTTTGTATTTCAGCGATAAAAGACAATAAAGTAGTAGGCATCGAATGGTATGAAGGCTTGGAAGGCTCGCAAGAAGTAGCAATAAAAGGCACCATTGCTACGGCGGCCGACCGCTTTGTTATCAATGAAGACTGTCAGTTTCCTGAAATAAATCAGCATAATAATACGGTGCGTACCAGCGGAGCCTTCCCAACGCTCGCTCCGTTCAAACTCAAATTCGGTGCGTCTTGGGACGACCCTAAACACACAACGCTTTGCCTCGCTCCCGCTATCGGCTGGAATAATTACGATAAAACGATGCTTGGTTTGGCTATTTACAGCAATTTATTGCCTACAAAATTCGATTTTTCGCTTGCGCCAATGTATGCTTTTGGCACCAAACAGCTTTCGGGCGTTGCCGATGTCAATTATCATTTTTATTCTGAAAAAGAAAATTCATTTATTAATAGTATAACAGTTGGCGCGTCGGCGAAGATGTTTTCACAAAATTATATAGAAAAAACAAAGCAATATTTGCGCTATAGCAGCATCACGCCGCAAATTGAAATCGCCTTTCGCACCCCTTCAACAAGCAATGCAAGTGCTATTTTAACGCTTCGAAACCATACTATACACACGCAAGATGGCAATTATATTTACACCACAGCCGATAGTTCGTTCAATTATCTTACCGATAAAAAAAATATTCAAGACGTGGCCTATGAATATAAAAAAGCAGGAAAATACAATCCGTTTAGCTTGAAAGTGCAAATGCAGACTTCGTCTGATGTAAAAGGCTTTTCAGATGAAAGTCAAACATTTGTTCGCGCTTCCGTAGAGGGAAATTACCGCTTGACGTATAAGAAAAACGGCAGCGGTTTAGATATTCGATTATTTGTAGGTTCAATGTTGTATGATGCCGATGCTATACACAATAAAAAAGCAGGTTTTTACGGCAGTTTCAGTCCGTATGGATATGGTTTGGCTTCGTTTGGTGGCAACGATATTGCTTATGACCAATATTTTTTCGGACGGAATGATACTCAAGGTTTATGGAGTCAGCAAACAGGCATCGGCATGGGCGGTTTCAAGTTGCCAACTTCCAATCAAACAAGTTTCGGCGGCAATACCGCAGGAACGATGGCCGCCTTGAACCTAAGTGCCGCTTTACCCCTCAAATTGCCGATAAAACCCTATTTCGACGTGGCTTATGTGCAAGCAACAAATCCGTTATCTTTAGAGCAAGACCCAAAATCGCCGCGGGCAGGTTTACCAATTATAAATAAAGACGCAAAAATAGACAACGAAACCGACCAATTATTTTATCAGGGCGGATTTCAGGTAAATATCAGCGATATATTAAAAATTAATTTCCCACTTATCAACTCGAATCAATTAGAATCTTACTATAATAATCGTGCGCAAGGCTATTTTCAGCGTGTTACTTTTTCGCTCGATTTGCTAAAACTCAGCCCTCGCAAAGTATTGAAAGGCTTATTGAATAATATATAAAAATAAAAAATGCAATTAATAGAATGTGTGCCGAATTTTAGCGAAGGGCGCGATATGAACATCATTCGGCAGATAACCGACGAAATAGAAGCCGTGGAAGGCGTGCGCTTGCTCGATGTTGATGCCGGCAAAGCCACAAATCGCACCGTTGTTACTTTTGTAGGAACGCCCGAAGCGGCTACCGAAGCGGCGTTTCGCGCTATTCGCAAGGCGGGCGAACTCATCGACATGCGCTATCAGAAAGGCGAACACCCGCGCATGGGCGCAACCGATGTTTGCCCGCTTATACCGATAGCGAACATCACGATGGAAGAAACCGCATACTGGGCGCGAAAATTAGCGGAGCGCGTTGGCACCGAACTCAATTTGCCGATTTATTGCTACGAAGAAGCCGCTTTTTCGCCCGAAAGACGCAACCTTTCAACGGTGCGTTCGGGCGAATATGAAGGCTTTTTTGAAAAAATAAAAAAACCTGCATGGAAACCCGATTTCGGCCCCGCCGTTTTTGATGCAAAACGCGGCGGAACGGTCATCGGCGCACGCGATTTTTTAATTGCTTACAACGCAAACCTCAATACAACCTCCGAGCGTCGCGCAAATAGCGTAGCCTTCGATGTGCGCGAACAAGGGCGCGTGTTGCGCGAAGGCGACCCGATTACAGGCAAACCCGTTTTAAATGAAAACGGCGAGCAAGTGCGCATCGCAGGAAAGTGCAAAGCCGTGAAAGGTATTGGCTGGTATATTGCCGAATACGGCATCGCACAAGTGAGCATGAACCTCACAAACATTAGCATTACGCCGCTTCACGCGGCCTTCGAAGCCTGTGCCGAAAGTGCCGCTTTGCGCGGAATGAGGGTAACGGGCAGCGAACTCGTGGGCTTAGTTCCACTAAAAGTACTGACCGATGCAGGTAAATATTTTTGTGAAAAACAAGAGCGGTCGGCAGGTATTAGCGACAGCGAACTCATTAAAATCGCTGTAAAATCAATGGGTTTAGACGAACTTACGCCCTTCGACCCGCAAAAAAAAGTGATTGAGTATTTGTTGGAAAACGAAAACCCGCGCCCTTTAGTTGCTATGAACCTCCGTGCCTTTGCCGACGAAACGGCCTCCGAAAGCCCTGCTCCGGGCGGCGGCTCTATTGCGGCATATCTGGGGGCTTTAGGTGCAAGTTTGGCAACAATGGTCGCAAACCTTTCGTCGCATAAACGCGGCTGGGACGCTCGTTGGCACGAGTTTAGCCGTTGGGCAGAGCAAGGGCAGTCGCTCAAAAATCAATTGCTTTACTTGGTTGATGAAGACACCGCCGCGTTTAATAAGATAATGGACGGCTTCAAATTGCCGAAAGGAACGGTTGAAGAGAAAGCCGCTCGCAAAAAGGCTATTCAAGCGGCAACAAAATATGCCATCGAAATGCCGTTTAAAACCATGGAACTCTCGATGCAGTCATTTCAACTTATCCGCGCAATGACCGAAACAGGCAATCCGAACTCGGTGACAGACGCTGGCGTAGGCGCGTTATGCGCTCGTGCGGCAGTTTACGGGGCTTATTTGAACGTGAAAATAAACGCAAAAGACTTGGACGACAAGGCTTTTGTTGCCGATATTTTGGCGAAAGCCGACGCTATTTTAGCCGAAGCCGAAAAAGCCGAAAAGGAAATATTAGGCATAGTGGCAGCAAAAATTGGATAAGGAAAGAGGACGAAATTGCGCGTTGTAACGAAAAATTCAATACTGTGAACTTAGAAATCTCGCCAAGCGGCAAACAACCTATCTAAATACGGACGATTTAGCGTAACATTTATTTAACAAAGTATTGATTTTTGCCCTAAAAACAGTACCTTTGCGGTAAATTTTCTGTAAAAATAGACCATTTTAAATTATAAATATCCATAAATTATTACCATAAAAATAATAAAAATATGTTTTTATTAGATATAACAAGCCCTGCGGCTTTTATTCCTGTTTTAGTACAGTTTTGCTGTGGTGCAGCCTTTGTTGCATTAAGTTTAGGTGCTATTCAGTTTTTGGGGCCAAAAGTAGCGGGCAAAGTAAAAGACCAAACCTTCGAGTGCGGCATAGAAAGCGTCGGCAACGCTCGCCAGCCTTGGTCGGTCAAATACTTTTTGATAGCCATTCTCTTCGTTTTATTCGATGTAGAGGTTATTTTTCTATACCCGTGGGCCGTCAATTTCAAAGAACTTGGAATGTCAGGTCTCATCGAAATGATGATGTTTATCTTTTTCTTTTTATTCGGGTTTTATTATATCGTAAAACGCGGCGCACTCAACTGGGCGTAACCCTGTTAAATATATACAATGCTTTTATCTTCTTACCGCTTACTTTTTGGCAAAAAAAACGTGCATTGCCCTTGCTGCGAGCGAGGGTTTAGTACGTTTTTGCCTTATGGAACCATTTTACGCGCAAACTCGACTTGCCCTAACTGCAAATCAATCGAGCGGCACCGATTATTATTGCTTTTTCTAAAAAATAAAACAAATTTGTTTGATGCAACACTAGCCCAAAAAATGCTGCACATTGCACCCGAAAAAGCAAACGAAGCCATTTTCAGAAAATTGAAACATATAGAGTATACGGCGGGCGATAAATTTACAGACGGTTATGATGCCGCTTACGCAAAAGGCACTATTAATATGGATATTACGAACATCAACTTTCCCGATAACTCGTTTGATGTGATTATTTGCTCGCACGTTTTAGAGCATATTCCCGACGACCGTTTGGCGATGCGCGAATTATACCGTGTATTAAAGCCAAATGGTTTTGCTATTTTACAAGTACCGCTCGATAAGTACCGCGCCGAAACCTACGAGGACTGGAGCATCACAACGCCCGAAGCACGTTTAGCCGCCTTCGGACAATACGATCATGTACGCTGGTATGGGCGCGACTATGCTGGCCGCCTGCAAGAGTCTGGTTTTCAGGTAGATGTGAACGAGTATGCCAAAACATTTTCGCCTAACGAAGCCTTCAAATTTGGCATTGACACCACAGAGGATATTTATTTTTGTAAAAAAATATAAATTCAGTGAAAAAAATGAACTAAAATGGCAGAAAAACGAACATTTAGAGAATGTACGATGTCATGGATAGACCATGAATTTGGCTTGAAACAAGCACGACAATCGACTGTTTTAAACGAATGGCTTGGCTCACACTACGAGTTAAGCCCTTTTGAGCGTGAGGCATTGCTGCGGCTGCAAGAAAAACTGAATAGGAACGTGTATCACTGGAACGAACAAGAACTCGCTGCTCATTTCATTTACCCTGTTTTTGCTTTTGTAAATTTCACAACTGACACTTTCAACGACTTTGCCGAGCGTCTGCTTTCTGCGCAAGTTGGCAACTATGAACTTTCGGGCAGACCCGACGGCATGATTGCTACGGGGTTTAGAGACCCCGAAATACCGTACTTTTGCTTCCAAGAATACAAACCCGAATCCGACCCGACAGGCGAACCCTACGGTCAATGCCTCGCGGCTATGCTAACAGGGCAAACAATGAACGTTGCCGATGCGCCTATTTTTGGCTGCGTAGTAAAAGGAGCCGACTGGAGTTTTATGATACTCGAAGGCAAAAAATACACGATTAGCAAACGCTTCGTTGCCGATGACGAAGAGATTTTCGATATTTACCGCATTTTACAAGGGCTTAAACTTATTTTATTAGCAAAATAAAACTCGTATGGCAACCACACAATCTATTCCAAAAAACCTTATTTACGAAATAAGTAAGGGGAAACCGATTTATTATAAAAATTATAAACAAGTGTTGCGCGGTGAGTGCAGCATCGACGAAATTATGGGTAGCAGCGCACTACAATCACTCATCGTGACTATTTTATTGGAATTTTTATTACAAAATTACGATAAAAAAACGTACAAAATTCTGACAAGCGAAATGGGTATAAAAGGCACGAATTTACTTCGCGCTGCCGATATTGCCATTTACACCCGCGAGCAACTCAAAGGCTACCAGTTTACGAATAAATACATGACAATTGCCCCAAAAATAGTCATAGAAGTAGATTTGAAAGCCGATACCGACAACTTCGCTGTGCCGATGAACTATTTCTATCAAAAAACACAAGAATTATTGGATTTTGGCGTAGAAACCGTTATTTGGATTACTACAAAAAGCGAAAAAGTGATGGTTGCCACCAAAAACGACGACTGGATAACCTATAACTGGACCAAAGAACTCGAATTTCTACCAAATTGTACCGCTTCTATCGCAAAATTGTTGGAAGAAGAGAATATTTAAGCCTGTTTTGCCTTGCTTCGTGCCAAAACCCTTCGCAAAACCTGCCCAAGTTATCATTTACACGTTCCTAAGTAGTAGTTTAGTAGTAGGATATAATTTTCAATATTTTTTTGCACCATATCACCTTTATATCATGAAAAAAACATTTCTATTTTTACTTCTTGCCGTTTTAGGTTTAAATACGGCTCAAGCCCGTCGCATTTTTGTAGCACAAGGCGCATCTGGCACAGGAAACGGTAGTTCGTGGGCAAACGCCTACCCTAATGTTCCTGCTGCAATAACATCGGCTGTAAGTGGCGATGAAATCTGGGTCAAACAAGGCTCTTATTTTCTACCTGCAACAGGAGTCTATGCTTCCTTTGTACTGAAAAACGGTGTGCTGCTTTATGGCGGCTTTGCGGGTACTGAAACCCTGCTTAGTCAGCGCGATTTTGTCAATAACACAACAATTTTAGATGGCCAAGGCATCGTTTATAATGTTGTTACAGGCTCTGGGGTTTCTGCCTCTACTCGATTAGACGGCTTCGTGATTACGGGCGGCAATGCCAATTTACCGAGTGGCGTGACAGATAATACGAACACAGGCGGCGGCATTTTCATCAGTGGAGGTAGCCCGATTATAGCAAACTGCACCATCTCTAATAATCAAGCTCTCGCAGGAGGCAGTGCCATAAATCAGACAGGGGCAAGCAGTTCGGCTAAAGTGCAGAACTGTACGATTCGAGAAAACTCAAACCAAGCGATTAGAGCAGATGGCGGTACGATGCGCATCACAGGCACGACAATTGCATTTAATCAAATATCTGCAATAGCATCGGTAGGTTCGCTAAGTATGGATAGGTGCAATATTAGCGGAAACGCGGCAAGCAATTATTTAATATACTCTACTGGTACAACATTAATAACGAATACTTTAATAGTAGGCAATTCTGTGAATGGCAAGGTTTTAGGAATTAGCGCAGGTAGTAGCACCATTACTAACTGTACAATAGCAAATAATAACCAAGCCTTATCCTCAAACGTAATTTATATTTTAGCTGGCACAAACCCAGCAAATACATTTATTAACAGTACGGTTATTTGGCAGAATAATAATAATGTTAGTGCCGTACAGTTTGCATCAGGACAACCTTACTCCTATGGTGTCAATAATTCGTTTACAAACACACCTTTACCCCGCTTCGTTACTCCAGGCGCAACGGCCGACGCTCCCTTCAATTCAGCGGATTACGACTATCATTTGCAACTAGGTTCACCGCTTATAGATGCAGGAAGCGATGCCAATGCGACCTCTGGCACCGACCTTGACAACAACCCGCGTATTGTAGGTACCCATGTAGATATTGGAGCCTACGAATCTTCTTACGTAGCCACTATTTCGGCTACAATAAACGATGCCAAACTGCTCAAAATATCGCCTAACCCTATTACTAATTTCTGTACTTTAGATTTAGCTCTCTTAGAAGGAGCCAATCTTGTACAAATTATGGACAGCAACGGGAAACTGCTTTTAACCAAAAATGTCCAGAATAACATAAACCCACAGATAGATTTATCTGCTTTTGCAAATGGTATTTATCTACTGCAAGTTGTCACAAATACTTACACTGTAACGCAAAAAATAGCTGTAATACGATAGTTTCGAGCTAAAAAGTAGTAGCGTATAAATAATCACGGTTTTCAAAGACCGTTAAATAGAGCGTTTTGAGGTAATGATGACCGTGATTATAGTTTACTTATATTTATGATAAAAAACAATGGTTTCCCTAAGTAAAATAGGTTTTAAAAAATACTAAAAAAAATGGCAATAAATAACACAACCGCACCCGATGGGTTGCAAGGCGAAGGCTTTTTCGCAACTTCTATGTCGCAGGCGGTAGGCTTAGCGCGTAAAAACTCTATTTGGCCCTTGCCGTTTGCTACTTCCTGCTGCGGCATCGAGTTTATGGCAACAATGGCTCCACACTACGATTTTGCGCGTTTCGGCTCCGAACGCCCGTCATTCTCGCCGCGTCAAGCCGATTTGCTGATGGTTATGGGCACCATTTCTAAGAAAATGGGCCCCATTTTAAAGCAAGTATATGAGCAAATGGCAGAGCCGCGCTGGGTTATCGCCGTCGGTGCCTGCGCTTCGTCGGGCGGCATTTTCGACACCTATTCGGTGTTGCAAGGCATCGATAAAGTCATTCCCGTCGACGTGTATGTGCCGGGCTGCCCGCCGCGCCCCGAAGCCATCATCGACGGTTTTATGAAAATACAGGAACTCGTAGGCAACGAAAGCCTGCGCCGCCGTCACTCGCCCGAATACCAAGCATTGCTGGCGGGGTATGATATTGATGCGTCGATATAGCGCGTTTTTAAAAGAAGATTAGTTGACTGTATTTATAAAAGCGTCATTTTAAAAAAATAAAAATATGCTTGCAGTTCATGGTTTTTATGAAAATGGACAAGTTCGTTTGAACCACAACCCGAAAGTGATGCACACGCTTTGGTAAAAGGCATCACAAAATCCATTGCAAAACAATTGGCAAATACATGTACAATGTTGTTTGTAGAATGACTTAATTTTAAAAAAATGATAAACGAAATAGAAATCAAAAACTTTCGCGCCTTTGAGCATACACGCATCAAGGGTTTCGGGGCAGTCAATCTGATTGGTGGCGAGAATAGCGTTGGTAAAACAGCGTTGTTAGAGGCATTGCTATTAGCAACAACGCCCTCAATATCTACGATAAATGACATTCGCCATTTTAGAAATGAAAATGATGATGCTATTGAAAAGGCGAATGAATATGTATGGAATTATTGGTTTTATAAACAAAATATCCAAAGTCCTATTCAGATTAATATTTTACTCAAAGACAAAGACAATGACATTGCTATTCAGAAACATTTAACACTAAATTGTGTAAAAAACAGTGATGTCTTGATTAATAATTTGGAAGAAGGTAAAAATACAGCAGAGGTTTCTAAGATGATTTTTGCAAATATTGCAGATGCTGTTTTGCATATTATTCAAAAAAATGAACAGAAAGAGTTTTATAACTTTTTTGTAATTCCAGATAAAACAGATAAGCACTTAGGTTCTATTGGTAAAAATAGCCCTAAAAATATAATATTCACCCCTTTCTTACACACAAGATTTAGAGAATCTTACGAAGGTTTGGCAAAATTACGCAGTTATCTTAACAAAAATAAAAAATTGACACAATGGCATGACTTATTATTCAAAATAGATAATAGCATTGTAGGTTCGGAAATAGATGCCTTGATGGGTACAGCATTGCACCTTATTCGTAAAGATGGTGAATCGTTACCATTAGGAATGTTTGGCGATGCTGTACGAACTGTTACTGAAATAATATTAAAACTTTTGTCTATGGAAGAAAAAGTTTTTTTCATAGACGAAATAGAAAACGGCTTACACTACACAAAACAAGACGATGTTTGGGCGGCTCTCTTTACAATAGCAAAAGAGCGCGGTATCCAGATTTTTGCGACCACGCACAGCAAGGAAATGATAGAATCGTTTGCACGAGTAGGCGGACTGGCGGAAAACGAAGGGCAAGGCGTGTATTTTAATATGTATCGTAGCCCACGAAGCGGACAAATTGTAGCCGCACCAACAACCGTTGATATGATAGAATATAAGTTAGAACGAGGTTCAAGTTTGCGTGGGGAGGTTGCTGTTTTAAAATGAAACGTTTGATTGTAGAAAGTAAAAATGATAAGGCATTTGTAGAAGCCTTGTTATTGCATTTAGAACCTAATAATGAGGTTATTGCTAAAAATATCGTTCACGCCTTAGATAAAGAAGGAAATGGAACGAGTAGAGGATTAAGTAAAAGTCTTCTTGAGAAAACACTACGCGATACTTTAGATGAAATCTCGCTAAACCCAGCAAATGGCGATATTCAGATTGGTATCTTGATAGATGCGGATAGGGAAAAAAATGGTGCTGGTATTCAAAATCGTTTAATATTTGTCAATGAGGTAATGAACGAGGTATTTGGCGAAAATCCCAATTTTATACAGCCTTGTGTTTGCAAGAATGATTTTAAAACAATCACAGTAGAAACGCCTGATACCTTTGAAACGATAACTATTCAAATTGGCTGTCATTTTGTAAATATCAATGGTGAGGGCGAATTGGAAAACGTTTTGATGGCAATTGCAGATAAGGATAAGGCTTTTGCAGCGAATTGTTTGGAGGCTTGGCGCAATTGTTATACTGAAAAACTGGCGCATATTCCATCAAATATGCACATAACGAATATAGATAGTTTAGACGACAAACAACTTGTTAAAGTTTGGCAGGAGTTTTTTAAAATTTATGATGTATTTTTAGAACAAGAATTTGACCGTTGGTATATACAATTTTATCATAAATTTGACACCGTTAAGCGTACAAAACGTGGAAATAGTGCTATAGATACCGATTTTGAGTTTATTTTTTTGGGAAAGGAAAATAATGGCAAACAGGTTGCGCCGCGTTATAGAGATATGTATGATTTTGATAACAAAACTTGTAACGAATTTCAGGAACTTTGCGGTTTTTTAAAGGCTTTTTTATAAAAAACAAAACTTACGCAAGCTACCTCCCAATCCAATCCATTATTTTGCTTTTTAAAAAGCCCCTAGCTTCTTGAGTTTCAACAGGTTTTTTGGCGTATATAAGCCCACCGTTTTTTGCTAGGAAATGGCCTTGTTTTATGAAAATATAAATTTTTAAAAAATAAAAATATGCTTGCAGTTCATGGTTTTTATGAAAACGGACAAGTTCGTTTGAACCACATTCCGCCGACTAAAAAAGGCGTAATGCGCGTCATTGTGACTTTTTTGGAAGAAGAAAACGACACGGATAGTGCCTTAAATACAACAGCGTATGCTACTCATATTGCCACGATTAATTCTTTTTCGATATTAAAACCGAACTGGGATTCTTATAATGCTGATGTAATTACGCCCAAAAGTATAGTATTAGCAACCGAATTATTAGCAGATTTATATCAAAAAAATAGACCAATAGAAGGCATTTTTCCAATGCGCAACGGTGGCGTACAAATAGAATTTTCAAAAGAAACGCAAGAAATTGAATTGGAGATATTCGACGATACTATAAGTTTTTTGGTCTATGAAAACAGTATTTTATTAGAAAATAAATCGTTTTATAATTTAAAAATAACTGCCATTTCAAAACTTCTCTAATGACTTTTTACAACATAACAGCCGCTGACGAACTAGGAAGACGCATACCAAAAGTACCCAGTCATTTGAAATCCGATGGCAGACCATCAAGTGCCGCTTTCAAACCAAAACCTAATGAAGATGGGCTTTCAGTGGAAATTATGGCTTTGTGTTCGCCCGATTTTGCGGTGCGTGATAGCACAAAAAACGCATTAGCCTTATTTTTTTGCACCAACCGAAACCTGCGAATGTCACTACGACCCTGTACCCGAAAGTGATGCACACGCTTTGGTAAAAGGCATCACAAAATCCATTGCAAAACAATTAGCAAATACCTGTACAATGTTGTTTGTAGAATGACTTAATTTTAAAAAAAAATGATAAACGAAATAGAAATCAAAAACTTTCGCGCCTTTGAGCATACACGCATCAAGGGTTTCGGGGCGGTCAATCTGATTGGCGGCGAGAATAATGTGGGTAAAACTGCATTGTTGGAGGCGTTGCTGTTGTTATTTCAACCAAAACCCGAAGTCATTTTGTCTTTTTATAAATATAGAAAGGAAGCAGAGCATTTGTTAGAAAAAGCACCCGAAAACCTTTGGGACTATTTGTTTTATTTGAGAAATAAAAAGAAGCAAATTCAGATTAGTACCTCTAATGTGCACAAGTTTATAGAAATATTAGAACCTTATAGCTCTGTTTATATAGAACAAAGAGCGCCTTATTTGAGTTTTTTTTTAGAGTTCTTAACTCAAAATATCTCTATTTCAGCAGAGATTTTCCACATAGAAACTGAACAAGACAAAAACGACAAAAATGTCATAAAAAATTGGAATAAAGATTTTATTCTACCTTATATTACAACGTCTTATAGAATGTCAAATGACAATTTGGTACATTTATATACGCAAGTTTTAAAGTTAAAACAACTGAAGACGGTTACAAATATTCTTAAAAAAATAGATAAAAACTTGGCTAATTTGACCTTAGATGGTACAGGTGGTAGGTCAGTTTTGGGTGTTTTGCGCGAAGACGAGGAAATGATACCGCTCGGAATGTTCGGCGATACAGTTGTAAAAGCAACAGAAATTTTGTTTTTAGCCTTAACAACGGATTCAAAAGCCATTTTTATTGACGAAATAGAAAACGGCTTGCACCATACCAAGCAAGACGATGTTTGGGCGGCACTTTTTGCGATAGCAAAGGAACGTGGTATTCAGGTTTTTGC
>JBEEMU010000344.1:0-3192 GCA_041192485.1 Bacteroidota bacterium
TGCCTTCGCCATACATTTCATCGCTTTTTTCTTTGCCATTGAAGCCGTACCGATAACTACCACTATTCCATTTACGCTCAGGCATTTCCATGCCAAACGCATAATAATCCTGCAAACTCAATACATCGCTGCGGTAAAAGGTTTCGCCGTTTTGAAAACCAAGTTTTCTATCGCTTACCGTTGCTAAAACGTTTCCTAAATGATTCGTTAGTTCATAATGCACATAGCCGCGTTTGCGAAAAAAGCACCCATCTGCAATAGCAGGCAGCGATTTGGCACCTGCATCTTGTTCAAACGGGCGGTATTCGCCTAAGCGAGCCGAGCCGTAGAGCGTCACGCTTTCTTGCGAAAAAGTAGCCGCAGCATAAGCCGAAATGACCGAATTATAAGTACTCAACACATTCCCTTGCGCATCGCGTGAATAATAGGTTTCCGTTGTTTCTGTGGCATATTGCGGGTTTTGCGGCGTAGAAAGTATTTGTACTTGCCGCGAAACGGCTTTACGGACGCGGTTGCCGAGGGCATCGTATTCGTAATAAATGTACTACCTATTATACATTTGTATCCAAATACCTACAGAATCATCTTGCCGAATCATAATGTAATTAGACTTAAGGTTTTTTGTTTGTATTTTAAATTGACCCTTATAATCTGTTATTGCAATTATTTCATGAGGGTATACTTTTTTGAGATGCCCGATAGTGTCAATACTGCTACATCTCATAATTGGAATTTTTTTGGCGGGTTTATTCATCTTATCAGTAACCATACCTTCTAAATAGAGTGTATTTTTAATACATTTAGTTTTATAAAAGCACACTTCATACGAGAGTTCTCCGAGTTGAATATTTGCTCTTTGATAATAAGCAGTATCTAAAACAGATGCCCTCAATGCTTTTCCTGATAAAAATGGGGAAAAGCAAAAATACTCTAAAGGCAATGCTTTTTTAGTATTACAGGAATACATTACAAATATAGAGAAGGTAAAAAATATAATATTTTTCAGCATGATAAAATTGTGTTTTTTAGTATATACTATTTCCAACCCATATATTTTTTTACTTTATTTTGCATTTGCAGCATCTCACTTGAGGTAGGTTTAGTTAAAATAGGCTGTGCGGAGAGGTCACCAGGTTTATTAGAGCCTCTATTCCAAGCACTCTCTCTCCTTTTTGCTAACTCATGAGCGCCATTCAATCCATTGTAATTTACTTTGTTATGAGTACGTTCATAGTTTTCTGCTAATTCATGAAAGACAACAGTATTACGTGCTTTAGGTATGGAATTATTATAACCATCATCTTCTTCAAACTGTGCTGTTGGATTGATTACTACCTGCCCATCAAATCCAGCCTTCGGTCTGTCCCGATGCCCTCCATTACTATCCGTCCCTCCATTAGACGCATTAGTTATCCCATGCCCTTTTAATAATGGATTCTGAACTTTATCTCCCTTATCGTTCGTAATTAATGCAACAAAATCTGCTTCGTACAACATTTTCTCTTTTGCATCGACAATATCTTTTATCAACTTTAAGCCTTCATCTTTTTTGAGAGCCTTATTGATATCTGGTTGGTTCATTGCCCCAAAATCTAATGTTACTTGATTTTTATCCGATATTTTGATATAGTTTTGATTTGTTTTATCTGCAAGGCTTTTTATATCGTCTTTTGATTGTTGTGTATCTCCTACTATCAATGTATCACCTAACATATCGCTAAATGCAATCGGATTATTCCCAAAACACGAAAACGGGCTTATACTTTCATGCGGTTTCGGGTCAATATTCCACCTTCTTCCAATCCGACTATCATATTCCCAATACAGTGCCGTTGTGTGGTTCGCTTCTATATCCGTGTCTTTTTCTTGCCCGTTGATGCTGTATTTGTAGGCATTTGCATTGTATGTTCTATCTGGCATTTCCATACCAAACGCATAATAATCCTGCAAAGATACGATATCCGCCACATAAAAGGAAGACGTACTTATGAGTTTTCTATCCGAAACCGTAGCGAGTACATTCCCAAGATGATTCGTTAGCTCGTAATGCACATAGCCGCGTTTTCTATAAAACAAACCGTCTGCGATAGCAGGTATGGACTTTGCTCTTTTAAGTGCTTGCTGGTCTTGCTCGTGCGGACGGTACTCGCCGAGGCGGGCGGAGCCGTAGAGGGTGACGCTTTCTTGCGTGAAGGCTGCACCTGTGACTGTTGTGTAGGTGCTGAGAGTGTTGCCTTGTGCGTCACGCGAGTAGTAGGTTTCCTTCGTTTCAGTTGCCGACTGTACTGCTTTTTTCACCCGATTACCGAGTGCATCGTATTCGTAGTAAATATCAGTCGCTCCGTTTTTATTGATATGCGTGACTTTGTTTTGTATATTCCAGTCAATCGTCAAATGCTCGGCATGATCGATAGTCAGGTTGCCTATTTCGTCATAAACGTAATTCCCTGTGTTTTGGTTGTCTATGTCTATGTCATAGTTTTGTGAAGAGACAAAATCCTTTATATAAGCGAGGCGATTTGTCGCATTTACGGGCGAGTTTGTAGCGGTCGTCGTCGGGTTGTTCGCCGAGGGCGTGTAGATACCGCCGCTTTGCGTGTAATAGTAGTAGGTGAGTGCGTCCATTTCGGGACGGTTTTCGGTACCGTTGCGGTTGAGCGTGAGGATATTGCCATTCGGGTCGTAGGTGAGTGCCATCGAGTAGGCAGCTCCGCCGAGAGACTCTACATTGATATCTTTTTGCTGCCAGCCCGTTTGTGTAATAATGCGGTTGAGTTGATCATAGGTATAATCGAAGCCGACACCGCCGTTTTCACCGCCGAAAGCAGGTAGCGAAACGCCTGCAATATTTGGCGCAAGCCGCGTAAACATTCGGCTGATATTGCCATTAAATAAATCGAGCGGCGACATACTGCTATTGTGCAGCGCGGCGAGTTGATCGGGGGCAGTGTGCAACGGCGTGATAGCGGTGTAGTCTCCCGTGTAGTAATCTAAATTATACGACATCGCATCACGCGCAACGGGAGCGTGAAGTGCGCCGTAGCCCTCGCCCGTGAAGTTCGAGCCGAAATTATTATTATCCGAGCAGTCGTAAGTCACTTCGCCCGTTACGAGTCCTGTTTGCACGGGGGCGCAACCATCTGAGTCACCGTCGGCACCGAAGTCGCCTTTTACGTCATTCGAATTGCCGTT
>JBEEMU010000345.1:0-3093 GCA_041192485.1 Bacteroidota bacterium
CCTACACATATAGATATTTTGCCGACAGGCGAAACAACGGAATACCAAAATTTTCAATTGCCTTATTGGTTGGCTTTTGCCAAAAAATATGATACGGAAAACGCTGTATTTTTGGTGCGTACCAAAGCCACAAAACACGGTGCTTATACGCTACCGAATGCCAATAATTTATACACAGAATACCGTATAGCGAATGATACAAATACTGATGCGCAAGACGGCAAAGGTTATGCCGATTTTAAAGAAAAACTGCACGACATTATAACGCAGCAAATGGAGCAGCGATTTCCGTTGATGCCTACGCAATGGTGGAAAGTGCAGCAAGCCGTAGAGCGAGAAGCCGCAGCAGGCAAAAACATATTGGCGAAAGCCGAATTTATCGCGTTTTGCAAAGCCGAAAATTTGGACGAAAGCAATCAGCGTACTTTATTGAATTATCTGCACAATACAGGCACGTTTTTTTATGATGAAACGCGGTTTGGTAACACCGTTATTCTAAATCAGCAATGGGCGATTGATGCGATTTATACACTTTTTGAGCGCGGCTCGGTGCATCGCGAAACGATTTTACGAGCAAAAGGCAGGTTTACACAGCAACATCTCGCGGCTGCATGGCAGCAGTATGATGATAAAACGCAAAACCTATTTTTGGCGTTTATGCAGTCCTGCGATGTGTGTTTCACTTATCCCGATAGCAAAAAAGAGGGCGTAGAAACGTTTATTGCGCCCGCTTTGATGCCCGAAAAAAAATCGGAAGAAACGCAAAGCGATTGGGAAGAAAAAGATGACAATGAGTATTTTATTCGTTATGCGCACCCTTTTCTGCACTATGGCATCATACAGCGTTTTATCGTAGAAACGCATCAATACGCCAAAACAGTTTCTATTTGGAAAAATGGAACAGTCATAAAAGACTCATCAAACAAGGCATTGATAGAAGCCGAATTTGGAGCCGAAAATCCGTGTATTCTCGTGCGGGTGCGCGGCAATAATCCCAAGTCTTTATTGGATAAAATCCGCAATAAACTACAGGAAATAGAAGGCAAAACGGCATTTCAATTGTCGTTTTCCTTAGATGGCGAAAAATACGAAAAGGAGGAAATAGTAGAACGGTATCAATTGCCGAAGTATGCGGTGTTTATGGGTAGAAATGAAGATGTGAGGTTTGAAGGAAATAAGTTAGACAGAATACTAGAGTTTGTAAAACGGATTGACCAAACAACGACCGAAACACACGACAACGTAAAAGTCATACAAATCACGCTTGCCGCTTTCTACCAAAGCCTCAACGACATCAAAAAAGGCATTACCGATTTAGATACCGATATAGCAGGACTGACTAAACTGCACGAAGCCTTAGATAAAGGCAGTGCGAGTATCGCAACAGAACAAAGTTTTCAAACCTTTTTGAATACGATAAAAAGCGAATGGTTTGGTGGCGATGTAAAATTAAAAGATGGTTCGCTACGCGATTTGGCAGCAGCCTTGTATTATTATAATGCACAAAAAGACAGGGCGGATATGATGGATTATTCGGCAATTGTGCTGCATTTGGGGAAGGCGGTGGAGTTTGAATTGAATGAGCGGATTAAAAATAAATTGATAGAGGTTTGTATTGAAAGCGAAACCAAAAGAATAGAAAATAAAGATATTAAAACTAAACGTTTAAAACGTACAGTTACCTTAGGCGATGCGTCAAAACTCAAAGAGGAACTTCAAAAAGTCTGTAACAAAAATTTTCCATTTTCATTAGGTGTAATGTATGGGTGTTTTCAGGATATTGATAAATTATTGAAATCACCAAACGAAAATACTGTAAAAGGTTTGTTTGATGCCGTTTTTACTAATCCTAATGCTGTTTTTGAAAAGCATCAGTCTAATAATGACTTTTACTATACACTAATGTATGAATTAAAGCATGGTGCAAAATCTATTCCTGCATTCCGTAATACTTCTGCACATTCAGGTAGTATTATACGAAAAGCGCAAGCCGAAAAATACATAAATACCGTCAAAACCTTTCTAAAAGAGTGGAATAAAGCCTTAAAATAAAAAAACCGCCCGTTCTGCGCAATGCAGAGCGGGCGGTTTTTTTATGGGAAATAGCGGTAAATTTCTTTGCGATGCAAAACGCGATGCAACTCTATCGTTGTTTCATCTGCGAACAAAAAGCCAATGCGATAATCGCCTACGCGAATGCGGTAAGCAAAGTCCGTACCTTGCATTTTACGAAGATTAGGAATATCGTCTAACTCCGCGATAGTCTGTAAGTCTTTGACAACTTCGGCTACACGAATAGCCGTTTGTTTGTCTAATTTCTTAAAGTCTTTTTCAAATCGGTAAAGAACTTCTATATTCATTGGCTTACCGATGCGTTATTGTCTTTTCGCAAGACGCTTAAAATATTGTCTAATGGCACTTTTTGACTGCGGTCGGCTTCGTTCATAAAGCGCAGCATAGCAGCGTCTTCTAAGCGTTCAAGAGTTTCACCTTGCTGCTCTGTTTCCTCAATACGGATAGGCTCGCCAAACAAACGGAATAAAAACGCGACTAATTGCAGCAAAAAACGGTTGTTACTGTTTGCCGTTAAAGTCATAACAGAAAAAATTTAAAGGATTAGAAAATAGTTTTCTATCAAATACCCCGCAAAGATACAACTTTTTTTGCAATCGCTGCGCCTATGCCTTCAAAAATGCCGCTATTTCGTCTAAAATCGCCTTTTCTACCGAAAAAACATGGGTGTCTTGCCCAATCAAAAAAGAAAACGCGGCGGGGTATTCGTGGTGCAAATCGAGCAAATCTTTGGTATATTCGGCTTGCTCGCTTGGGTTTTGGCTATTAGATGGCAACGGGTAGCGGGTAGATTTTGACGGACTTCCGAGCGGCAACGGATACAAAATAGCGCGTTGCGAAAACGGAGCTGTACCGCGTGAAATGCCCGCGTTACAGGCTTTTAGACTGCGCAAATCGCCGCTTGGCGTGGTTTGAATGCTGAAAGTGAGCAACACTTCATACACACCCGAAGGATAGGGGTTGTACTGTATTTGATACACGTTGCTGGTAGCGGCAACGATGATGCCTTTAAAATGTGAG
>JBEEMU010000346.1:0-2758 GCA_041192485.1 Bacteroidota bacterium
ATTGCTATAGCTGCTGGCTGCCAAGCGGATTTTGCCGCCATAAGCCCATTTTTTGCCCCAGCTGCGCACGGCACTTCCGTATAAATATTGCCCTTTATTCACCGAGGTAAAGATGCCGTCGCTGATTACAAAACTGCTTTCATTGTAATTAAACGATGCGCCGATATTGATTTTCCAGTCTTCGGTAACACGGTCGGCATCGAGGGAGCCGAAGGTTTGCAGCGAGTTGAACCGCGCTTCGCCCGTTGTCCAGCCGCTTAGACTGATGCTATAAACCCAGTTTTTCCAAGGGTCGGTTTTCACGGCGGTCGTTTCTTCCGATTGCTTCGAATAATTTACGGAAATTTCGGTTGCCATTGCCGTTTGTGCCACATAGTGCAGCAAACCCATTTTGAGTGTGCGCGACAAGCCTTCTCGCTCTAACTGCTCCGAATCGGTTGTTTTTTTAAAAAAGCGAACCGTCTGATTATCATCTTTGAAACGGTCTTGTCCTAAAAAGGAAAGTGTGTATTCGGTGCCGCCGCTGCCTGTAGCCTGCGTCGTAATCATGATATGCACATCGGCGAGGTGACGGTCGCGCACAAAATCCACGAACTGTACTTCGGTTTTCAGGTAAGTATCGAAGCAGTCCCAAGTAGTGCAGTCGAGGAAAAGCTGAACTCGGTCGCTGGCTTTTTTAGCCACAACTAACGAGTCTTGTGCAAAAGTAGTGGCAAGGCAGCCAAGTAAGAATGTCGTGCAAAAAATGAGTTTACGCATAATTAAGTAGTAGTATATAAATAATTGCCCACTTAAACCAGGTAAAATAGGGCGTTTTGGATAATGATAACTGTGCTTATTTTGTGTAGGCACTTAAGAATATGCTGGTTTTGTTGAAAAAGTTTGTACTATTATTATAACGTAAACAGTAGGCGTATTATTGTGTATTTTTAAAAAATTTATTGCTTAAACCCTAATGCTTCGGCAAGTGTCATTGTTTTATCTAATACAATCTGTCCTTTTTCATTTAAACGAACGGTGCAACACTCATTAACGGGGTCGTGTTCTAAATACAAAATCCAAGACTGTTCGGCAGCCTGACGAAGCATTAAGTCTTTTTCTTTCATCGTTTGCAAGGGGCGAATATCATACGACATAACATAAGGCAAGCCAATGTGAGCGGCCGATGCTAATAAGTCGGCGCAATAAAACACCGTTTTATCGCCTACCGTTATGCGCGGATTGATGAGGGCTTCGGTATGTCCGAACGCAAAATCGAGGTAAAAATTGTCAAACAACTTCATACCTTGCTGTACTTCAACTTGTTGCAACACGCCGTGTTCGAAAAGAGGTACGAAATTTTCTTTTAAGAAAGAAGCCTTTTCACGCGGATTCGGTGCAAAGGCCCAAGCATAATGTGCGTCATTTGTCCAGTATTTTGCCTTCGGGAAGGTGGGCAAATACTCGTTTTTGTCGTTGCGTTTTACTGCACCGCCAACATGGTCGAAGTGGAAATGTGTTAAAACAACATCGGTAATATCGTCAGGTTGCAGGCCTTTTTGAGCCAAAGAGTTCAGCAAAGTATCGCTACCATGTGGGTAAAAATGCGACCTAAATTTCGCGTCTTGCTTATCCCCAAGCCCTGTATCAATTAAGATATTGCGCTTATCGTCGGTTTGAACAAGCAAACAGCGCATTGCCCAACGACACATATTGTTTTCGTCGGGCGCATTGAGCTTATGCCACATCGATTTCGGTACAACGCCAAACATGGCTCCACCGTCGAGTTTGAAAAAACCCGTATTGATTGTATGTAATTGCATGATTTTTCTAAATTTCTTGACAAGCACGGTATAAATCGCTCCAGTCTTTTCTTGTTTTTATAACGGTTTCTAAATATTCCCTCCAAATAATAGAATCTTGCTGAGGGTCTTTCACTATTGCGCCTGTTAGCCCTGCTGCCAAATCGTGTGCGCTCAATATGCCGTCGCCGAAGTGCGTAGCTAAAACCTGCCCATTGCTGATAACAGAAATTGCCTCGGCAGTACTTAGCGTACTACTTGGCGATTTTAGTTTTGTGCGCCCGTCAAGCGTTGTTCCTTCGCGCAATTCGCGGAAAATGGTCACAAGTCGTTGGATTTCTTTTATAGGGGCGAGCTGCGCAGGCAGTTCCAAGGTTTTGCCCATAGCTTCCACGCGCGTTTTTACAATAGTAACCTCCTCCTCTAAAGAGTTAGGCAGGGGCAAAACAACCGTATTAAAGCGGCGTTTGAGTGCCGAACTCAATTCGTTCACGCCTCTATCGCGGTCGTTTGCGGTCGCAATAATATTAAAACCACGCTCTGCTTGCACTTCGGTATTCAATTCGGCTATTGGCAATGTTTTTTCGGAAAGCAGCGTAATTAGCGCGTCCTGCACATCGCTCGGAATTCGAGTCAATTCCTCTATTCGCCCTATTTTTCCGTGCTGCATGGCGTGCATAATCGGGCTGGGAACCAAGGCGTTTTCGCTTGGGCCTTCCGCCAAAAGCCGCGCATAATTCCAGCCATAGCGCAAAGCGTCTTCGCTCATACCAGCGGTTCCTTGCACCAAAAGCGTGGACGTGCCGCAAACGGCGGCGGCTAAATGCTCCGCAACCCATGTTTTTGCCGTACCCGGAACGCCCAATAAAAGCAAGGCGCGGTCGCTTGCTAAGGTTGCAACGGCTATTTCCACCAAACGGCGATTGCCGTAGTATTTGGTTTCAATAACGGTTCCATCGGGCAAGATGCCGCCAATT
>JBEEMU010000347.1:0-6193 GCA_041192485.1 Bacteroidota bacterium
TATGAAATTACAGGTATTGCGACGGATACCGTTACCGTAGAGTTTAGCTATATTGGTTTTGAAACGAAAACCATCGAGAAAGTGGTGCTGAAAAAAAACCAGAAAAATGTGTTGAATGTGCAGCTGTTAGAGGGGAAAACACTGAATAGTGTAATTGTAACAGGCTACGGACAGACTGCTCCGAGCGGAAAGAAAGCGAAAGGTAAAATGAAAAAAATACAGGCAAAAGCGCGTAAAAACCAACCCTTTATAGCTATAGCCAAACAAGTTGGAAAACCAGCACCGAAAACAACGCCAGCAAAAGGAACAGACGACCAACTTTTTCAACATATTGAAGCAGGAAATGTGTCTATTCCGCTAAAAAAGATAGGAGATACTATCGGCGTTGATAGCGGAACTGATGAATACAACGGGTTGGTAGAAAATGAATTTACGCAAACAACGGGGCAAGCCGTCACGACATTTTCAATAGATGTGGACAGAGCGTCTTACACGACTACTCGCGCCGCGCTAAAAACGGGCATAATGCCGCCTCGAAAAAGCCTGCGCTTGGAGGAATTTATCAATTATTTTGATTATAAATATCCCGCACCGCAAGACATCGACCCGATTGGCGTGGAAACCGAACTGGCAAACTCGCCTTGGAATAAGGGGCTACAATTGCTGCACATTGGCTTACAAGCAAAACGGATAGATAGGCAGCAATTGCCGCCCTCAAACTTGGTGTTTTTAGTAGATGTGAGTGGCTCTATGTCTGGCGAATTGGAATTAGTAAAAGATGCTTTGATGCTTTTAGTGGAGCAGTTGCGCGAACAAGATAGGCTAAGTATTGTGGTGTATGCGGGCAATAGCGGCTTGGTATTGCCCGCTACTTCGGGCAACAATAAGCAAACTATCAAGGCGGCTATTGAAAATATGAAAGCGGGCGGAAGCACCGCAGGTGGCGAAGGCATCATATTGGCGTATAGCGAAGCCGTTAAAAACTTCGCAAAAGGCGGCAATAATCGCATTATTTTATGCACCGATGGCGATTTCAATGTGGGTATAAGGAGCGATGCCGATTTGCAAGCATTAGTAGAAGAAAAGCGCAAAACGGGCGTGTTTTTGAGTTGCATGGGCTTCGGAATGGGCAATTATAAAGATAATCACCTAGAAACCTTAGCCGATAAAGGCAACGGCAATTATGCCTATATCGATGGTATTGCAGAAGCAAAAAAGGTGTTTGTAAAAGAGTTTGGCGGCACTATTTTCACCGTAGCAAAAGATGTGAAATTGCAAATAGAGTTCAACCCCGCCCAAGTAAAAGCCTATCGACTCATCGGCTACGAAAACCGAAAACTCAATAACGAAGACTTTAATGACGACACGAAAGATGCAGGCGAAATGGGCAGCGGACACACTGTCACGGCTATTTATGAAATTATACCACAAGGCTTAAATTCGGATTATTTAAAAGCAATAGACAGCTTGAAATACCAAACAACAAGTTTGAAGCCCACTTCTGCTACGGCTACCGAATTAGCAACGGTGAAAATACGCTATAAAAAGCCCAACTCAACTACCAGTCAGAAAATGGAGCACCTAGTAAAAACGGCGGCTGTACCCTTTGATAAGGCTTCCGAAAACTTCCGTTTTGCGATGGCTGTCGCCGAGTTCGGCTTGCTGCTGCGACAGTCGGAATACAAAGGCGCAGCAACTTACTCGCAAGCAAGAGAACTCGCTACTCGCGCTATAGGCACAGACAGCGAAGGCTACCGCAAAGAGCTGATAGAGTTGGTGGATATTGCCGAGAAATTGGATAAAAAATAGCTAAGGAACGAGTAAATCTTAACTCTGACAGGTTTGAGGTGCAGTAGCACCGTAGTATTTGTAGCAAAAAAATAACGGCACATTTGGTAAGGTGCATCGGTAAGGTGCATTGGTAAGGTGCATTGGTAAAGTGCATAGGTAAAGTGCATTGGTAAGGTGCAGTAGCACCGTCGTATTAAACCTGTCCAAGTTGTCTTTCACACGTTCCTAATACCACTACTCTTTTAAACCTTCACGCTATATTTCACACATTTCACACATCATATATTTAAGCATAACTTATATGCAAACTACGGTTTATTTAAACGAAAACAAACAACGTTTTCTCGACGAACTCTTCGAGTTTTTGCGCATTCCGAGCGTGAGCGCCGACAAAAAATACAACGCCGAAACCCGCCGAACTGCCGAATGGGTGTATAAATCGCTCTTGGAAGCAGGAGCTGACACGGCGGAAATAAGCGAGACAAACGGGCACCCGATTGTTTTCGCCACGAAAACCATCGACCCCGCGCTGCCGACTATCCTCATTTATGGGCATTACGACGTGCAGCCGCCCGACCCGATTGACCTCTGGACTTCGCCGCCCTTCGAGCCAACTATCAAAGCAACCGCCGTGCATCCTGAGGGAGCTATTTTCGCTCGCGGTGCTTGCGACGATAAAGGGCAGGTTTTCATGCATATCAAAGCGTTTGAGGCGATGATACAAACGAACACGCTGCCCTGCAACCTCAAATTTATGATTGAAGGCGAGGAGGAAGTGGGCTCCATACACTTAGGAAAATGGCTCGAAGACAATAAATCGCGCTTGGGAGCCGACATGATTTTGGTCAGCGACACGTCTATTGTGGCAAACGACTGCCCATCTATCGAGGTTGGTTTGCGCGGATTAAGCTACATGGAAGTGGAGGTAACAGGCCCTAATCGCGACCTACATTCGGGCGTTTTCGGCGGCGCAGTAGGCAATCCTATCAATATTTTAGCCAAAATGATTGCTTCGCTACACGATGAAAACAATCACATCACTATTCCTACTTTCTACGACGACGTAATCGATATTTCGGAGGAAGAACGCGCCGCAATGGCAACCATTCCGTTTAGCTTGGAAGCCTATAAAAAAGACCTCGAAGTAAACGAAGTTTGGGGCGAAAAAGGGTATTCGAGCATCGAGCGCAGCGCTATTCGCCCGACGCTCGACTGCAACGGAATATGGGGCGGCTACACGGGCGAGGGCGCGAAAACGGTATTGCCTTCTAAGGCTTTCGCCAAAATATCTATGCGTTTGGTGCCTAATCAGCACCCCGAAAATATCAGCGAATTATTTGCCAAACACTTTGAAGCAATCGCGCCACCGAGCGTGAACGTAAAGGTAACGGCGCATCATGGCGGACACCCCGTTGTAACGCCAACGAATAGCATCGAATACAAAGCAGCGGAAAGGGCGATGGAAACCACTTATGGCAAAAAGCCAATTCCGACACGCGGCGGAGGTTCTATCCCAATTATCGCCTTGTTTGAAAGCATTTTGGGCTTGAAATCTGTTTTGATGGGCTTCGGTTTGGATAGTGACGCGCTACATTCGCCCAACGAACACTACGGATTAGTCAATTTTTATAAAGGCATCGAAACTATTCCTTATTTTTGCACCTATTATGCAGAAATGAAACTTATGCAGAAATGAAACTTATGCAGAAATGAAACGGGTTTAATCATCGTTTTTGGAAACTTATCTTTTTAGGCGGCAATTCACATCGTGCGTTGTAAGCCCTAAGATAGGATTAAAGGAATTCGACACGTTCATTAGGAAAGCGTCACGGAAGTGTGCTGTTTTTTTATGAAAACCTTTCGGAATTATCGGGTAGTTGGCTAAATTATTTATATTCTCTTTTTTTTATGTATATAAACAATTGATAGCCTTAAACTTATAAGGTTTCAAAAATCTTATAGGTTTAAGGCTTGCCAACAGCCCGATATATCCGTTTTATTTTCTTTCTTTTCACAACGCAAGCCTACGGTTTAGGCACAGATTTAAACGAAGTTTAAACATCTCTTGCTTCCTCTTTTCACCGACGGCTCTGTGAAACGCTGCGGAAACGCTGCGGAAACTCTACGGAAACGCTATGGAAACTCTGCGGAAACGCTACGGAAACGCTATGGAAACTCTACGGAAACGCTATGGAAACGCTGCGGAAACGCTGCGAAACGCTGCGTTTAAACCCACAAACCCTATTCTAAAGCCCTAAACCATTCCGAAAATTAGTATAAGATGCCAAAACTCGCCCTCATAATCTTGATTTTAGGCGGTTTAATCAGCCGCTACCAAAGTGCTCCGTTGAAAAAACCGCAGCAAGAGGCATCTGACAGCGCAATTGTGAGTTTAGGTCATTTTTTGTTTTTTGATAAACACCTTTCTAAAAACGGGACAAAATCTTGCTCCTCGTGCCACGCGCCCGAACTCGCGTTTACCGACGGCTATCGCAGGTCGCTGGGGGCGGAAGCCGATTTGCAAGCCCATAACGCCCCTACCTTGCTCAATATTGCCGACTATAAAACCTTTCACTGGGCCGACACGACCGTAAAAACCCTCGAACAGCAAGTCCTGAAACCGCTATTCGCAAGCCACCCATTAGAGTTAGGCTTGGCGCAAAACGACTCCGCTTTTTTAACCTATTTCAACCAAAATAACCGCTACCAAGCCTTATTCTATCGGGCATTTCCCACTGAAAAAGCGTTTAATTATTCGCACATCATTCGCGCATTAGCAGCCTATACGCGCAGTTTACGCAGCCAAAACTCAGCTTACGACCGCTACCGAAAAGGCGATACAACGGCAATTACGAGAATAGAAAAGCGCGGCGAGTTTTTGTTTTTTCAGCAATTAAAGTGTGGCGTTTGCCACCCTTATCCCGCATTTACTACCGCCACAATGACCACAAAAGCCTATTCAAATATCGGTTTATATTTGCATTATCCCGCACACGACGAGGGTTTGTATGAAACGACGAAACACCGTAGCGATAGAGGGAAATTTCGCATACGAACGCTTCGAAATGTGTGGCTCACCGCGCCTTATATGCACGATGGCAGCGTCCGCGATTTGCCCGAAGTCATCGATATTTTTGCAGCAGCAGGCAGAGCCATTCTTTATGGCGAGCATAAAGGCGATGGCGCAAAAAACAGGCAAAAAAGCAGCAAAATTACCAATTTCCAGCTTTCGCCAACCGAAAAACGCGCTTTATTAGCCTTTTTAACTGCCTTGACAGATACTTCTTATTTGAAAAACCCTCATTTTCAAAACCCTCACTTGCAAAACGCTTTTTGAAGATAATGAACTCGAATAAACCCCAAAAAGCGAGAGTTATCTTTTCAAATGGCAATTCACGCGGCAATTCACATCGCATCATGTCGTAGCGTAGGGTAGGGTAGGGCCGTACACGGATAAAAGAGATTGGACACGGATAAATAAAAGATAGCTGCGCTGAACCATAAGTTTCCAAAAACGCAGTTTCCCACCTACGGGAAACTGCGTTTTTATTCCTAAAATTAGCAGCGGAAAAAAAGAAAGTAAGTTCCTAAAAGACATCGAGGCACATAGACGATAGTAAAATAGAAAGCCAAAACAAAAAAGACTACAACTGCCTTGTGCAGCGTGTAGTCTTTTTGCCTTGGCTAATTCTAAGCAGGTAGCTGAGAAGGGGAATTTATGATTTTTTATTTAGCATTTTTTACGCTTTGGCGTTTTTTATTTGCCGCAAGTCGTGCATTTATCTACTTCGATGCGTTCTGGAACACCCGATTTTGTTTCAAATTTTTGCCCGTCAATCGTACCAATGACTTTAAATTCGGTACGACGATTGCGTTGATGCTCGTCTTCGCTACATTTTACGCCGTCGCCGCATTGATTGATAAGTTGCGCTTCGCCGTAGCCAATAGCTCGCATACGGAGCGGATTAATACCCGCTTTTATAAGGAAGTCCACGACGGTTTGAGCGCGTTGTTGCGACAGTTTCAAATTTGCCTTTGCGTTGCCCCGCGAGTCGGTGTGTGCGCCAATTTCTACTACTAAGGTCGGGTTATCTTTTAGGAACGTAAATAATTTGCCCATAGAAGGCATGCTTTCTTCGCGCATTCTTGGTTTGCCATAATCCCAATAGATATTATTTAAAACAAACGAAATAGCCGTTTTTTTCACTTCTTCTTCTTTTGGCATCACAAAATCTACTTTCACTTCTTTCGGCGTTTCTATTTTCGGTGTTTCTGCAACCGCTACTGGCTGCGACATTTTTATGTATTTTTCAATATCGCATTTTACATCATATTTGGCATCTTCGCGTACCACAAAGTGGTAGCTCCCCTTTGCGTCGGTCGTGTCTAAACGCTCGATAAC
>JBEEMU010000348.1:0-5737 GCA_041192485.1 Bacteroidota bacterium
TACCTACTTCGCCAACGTCTTGTACGCCATCGCGGTCAGCATCGTTCCAGACGTAATTACCGACAGAGCCTGTCACAACTTTAAACCCAAAGTCAAACGTATGATCCGTCATACCTGCGCCGCCTGTGACCGCACGAATATACGGGAAGCCGTTTACACTTGCGTTAATACCGCTTGCAATGACTGCATCGTTATCGTTTTGGTCAGGGTTTGCGCCCTGCCCCGTGTTCGCTTGCGTAATATTATATTGCGCTGCACCGACCGTGAGGGTTGTACCCACAAACGGATTTGCGCCGCCATTGCCGACTACTATATAATAAGGTGTAGTATAAGACATACCGCTAAAACCTGTTACAGGTACAGTACCTGCTGCATTCACGCCCGTTGTATCCACATTGCCTGTACCGAAATAATACTCGCCCGTGCTGCTTGTTGTTGTTACACCAACTAAGGCTCCTGTACGGCTGAATAACTGCACTTTCACGCCTGCCAAACCTGTTTCTGTCGGGTCTTGTATGCCGTTTGCGTTGGCATCGTTCCAAACATAGTTACCTATTTCTACGGGCGAAGCGTTACACATCATCTCTACATCACCCAAGCCGTTAGACTTGCCAAAGGTAGAGCCATCATTACCCCAATATAACTCATAATTATTAGCACGCACACCGTCCGTATTACTCCAAGTACTCAAACCGCCTGACCAATAGCGCACAGGATCCATAAATGCACCCATCACTTGTCCGCTACCTGGCAGCAAGCCAATACCACCTACTACCGCATCATGATGCACATTTACGGCGGCATCGTCATAAAACTCGCCATCGCCTGGTCCGCCTGCTGTATTTTGCGCTGTCCCTGTCAAGCCACCTACCACACCATTATTTTCAAGTATATAACCGCCTGTATTTGTATAGCTTGCGCGTAGCAAATCGCCGCCCACTTCCGCTCTATACAAACCGCTATCCATAGCATCAGGTTGGTAGTTTTGATAACCTAACTGGTGTCCAGTGCGGTCATTAAAAGCAATAATCATACTACCGTCTGTATCAAATTCTATATCTGAAAGGATAGGCTGCGGGCGAATGTTGGCATCGCCCGAATACTGTGGCATATCAGCAAAGTCATCTGTCCAAGGTAGCCAATGTGTACCAGCACCGTATTCTACATCGTTTTTAGCATAAGTCAATGGAAAGGAAAACACAGGCGTTGTATTAAACACACCCGTTGTCAAATTCAATTCATAAATAGTTGCCGAAAGGTTATCGGTTGTACCACCGCTTTCGCCCGAACAAACCACCCCAGCGTAGAGTTTGCCGTTGCGTATTTTGATACCCCACGGGCGATATGTTCCACTCCCACAACTCGGGTTTGGTATCGTAAACGAAGCCACATCTGCCGAAGTAGGCGCGGTAGCCGGGTTATTATCTGCGTCAATGACTAACGAATACACCTTTTTATCTTGTAGGTTTACAAAATAAAGTTTGGTTTCGTCTTCGCTAATGTCCAAGTCGCCCATACCTATTTTGGCAGCCGACACAAAACCAATCGGGTCATGGTTCGGGTCTGTTTTATCCGTAGTCAAGCCGCGAGTCACGTTGTCAGCAATGGTGCCAACACTCAAACCCAAAGTATTTACATCAACAAAATTACTAACCGTATTAGTAGCCGTATTCACTTTATAAATACCACCAATACCGAGCGGGCCTAAACCAACGTGCGATTTTATAAATGCCGATGTAAAGATGCTTTTCGTTTTGCGTTGATACGCCATACCCCAAACCGCGCCTAAATCTGCCGCCGTACCGTATTCTATAAGCGGTGTAACCACAGGTGTAGCATCGCCATCACCGCCTGCTGGCGGTGGTGTGTTGCTATTATATGGCGCACCCGAAATCACTTTATCGCTTGTGCTATAACCGTTGGTATAAACAGGCGTTACCACATTCGGGTTTGCTTGGCAATAATCCGTCGGGTAATTCGCACCCATATCCTTGCCACACACAGGCGCGGTAAAAAACTGTACTGCCGTCGCGTTATTCGTACCCGTAGCCGTAGGTTGTACGCCTGTCGGCAAACCAGAAAACTCTATACGCACTTTTGCGCCGCTTGGAATTTGGTTTGCACCCGCACCCGTCGCAAAAGTATATTGTCCTTTATAGTCAGTCGTCGTCGTTGCCGTGCCTGTTGCGCCGCTATTATCATAGAAAGCCGTGACCGTTACGCCACTAATGCCTTCCGTTTCGTAGGTATCTTTTATACCATTATTATTAAAATCTCTAAACACCTGACCACCCGTGTTGCCCGCCAAACAAGGCGTAAGCACACAATTACTGGCTGCAATGTTTATCGCTTTTGGCGAGGCTAATACCGTTGTGGTCGTCACATAGTTTGCCGTTACGTTGCCAGTAGTAGCCGAAGCAGTTGGCACGGTAAAGTTCAAAATACGCGGTTTCGCACCTGTATTCGGGTCAAAGGTTTGTGCTGCGCCGCCATTCGGTACGCTGACCGTAATGTTTTCACCCACAATTGGCACATTCCAATCTACAATGACTTGTACCGTCACTTGACTTGTGCCGCCTGCGGTATTGCCGTTGCTATCGTGGCAGCCTGAGCTATTTACGGTGGAAGTGAGGGTTGGCACTATTGCCGTTTTATACCCACAGTCAATCGTCAAATTATCCTTTGCTACACCCGTACCCGCAGGATTCATGGCGAAAACAGGCGAGAAGCCTGTTGCGGCGGCATCGCTATTGCCGTCGGTAGCAGCAGTTGCATTTTGTGTCGTCAAAATCAACGCACCCGAAGTGGTCGGAAACTTCACTTTATAATTTGCCGCTTCGCTAATATTAAAAATATAGTAGCCGTTCGTGCCACCATTTGCTGCCGTAGTCGTATTGCGCACGAGCGCGTAAGTGCCGCTCGCAGGCGCAGTTTCTTTCCAAAGTTCTACCACAATGCCATTGATGCCCGCTTCGCCTGCTTGCAAGCCGTCGCTGTTTGCGTCTGTCCAAACATAATTACCTATCGTCGCGCATGGCCCTGCTACAAAGGTTTCATTCGCACAACTGCTCGTTGTGCAGCCGCCCGACATACCCCGGAAGTCATAGACCCCTGCGGTTGTTACGATATAAGTAAGGGTTGTATTGCCCGTAGCTACATTATCTTTATACCATTCGCCTGTGTTGCCTGCGGGTACGGTAAGGGTGAATTCTTCGCCTGCGCAAATGGGGGTAGGGTTTATACAATTCAAACCCGTATAATTTGTTGTAGCTGTAGCCGGTGTGCCGCCAGTAAAAGCAGCCGTTACAGTATGCAAGCCAACGCCATCGGGCGGATAAGGCAGCGTTACTGTTTGAGGCGACGCTGCGCCATTTGGAATATTTACAGTATAGCCACCATTCGTTACGTTAATACTTTGACCTGGAGGCGGGCTTGTAAAAGCAACCGACAAAGACAAAGCCGCTTGACAGATATTGGCTACTGCCAAATTACTAAATATTGTATATTGCGTATGCGGTGAATTTGCGTTTGTATCCGTTGTACCTGTAAAAGAAAATACTACTTTTGATACATATACATTTGGGCGTAACGCAGAGAAGTTGCGCTCGCCATTCACACCAGAAATGTGTCCTGTTATTTTATGTAATGCAGCACTCCAAGTAGGCAATGCTGCATCTATCGGACTCGTAAGGTCGCCCGTAATGAATGACCAACCGGTGAAGTCCGTGATCACATTACCATAAGCGTCCCAAGCCGTTACCGTAACGGCATCGTCCCAGTCCACATCAAACACCATCATATTGACCTCTTTGACGGGTTGGTCAAAGTTATAAGTAATCACACCCGTTTGCCCTTGTGCTATTTTATTGCGCAAAGCGGGTACGGTAGAAGTCACACCGGCCGTACCTGGGTAGCCTGCACCTGTATAATCAGTTGAAAGTGCAATACCTTGCGTTACATCTAAATAGCGGAAATCGGGCGTAATACTATTAGGCACACCATTATACGAATAACTAATGTCCACAGTACCATTGCCTGGTAAAGCGACATTATTATAAGTACCCGAAGGGAAAAATGTAGCACCATTTGCATTAGAAAGCGCGTTTGTTATCCCAGCATAACCACTTGCATTAGAGCAGGCACAGGAACCTATATTGGTTATCGTTGGAGTAATTGTTTGCGCTTGCGCCGTACCTGCCACACTAAGCAGCACGCCGACGCACAAAAGGGAAGATAAAAATTGTTTCATTGATAATGAATTAAAATGATTAGTTCTTTGCCTAATAAGCCTCGCAAAAAGCTCGTAAGCTGGGTTCATAGCCGTAGGGCTACTTGTTTGGGGTGGCGGTTGCCACTGTTTTATAAAAGAAGACATAATAAAAGAGTTTATTTTAGTTTGTTTATCTAATGGGTAGGTTTTAAGGCTTAGGATACAAATAAAAGAGCTATAACAATTAGCAATAATATTGTACACGGCAAAGACGGTGATTTTAGTCAGTTAGTTGCTTGATGCAACTATGATTAGCGTATTTATTTCCAATCAGAGTAGGCTTGTTTTAGTGTTTGTGGTTTAAAACGCGGAGCCAATTTTTAAACGCAGAGTTCGCAGAGTTACCGCAGAGTTTCGCAGAGCAGGGGTTAAAAGAGGACGCAAGAGATGTTTAAACTTCGTTTAAACCACAGTCTTAGACAATTAGTTAGTCTACTATTTCAAGGGATAGCGGGTAGCCGCAGCGCAACAATTAGTTAGTCTACTATTTCAAGGGATAGCGGGTAGCCGCAGCGCGGCGTGGTCTTTGTCGTTCATATCGGTAGCTATCCAGTAAAGGTGCATCGCACCGTAGTATCCAAACAATGCATTTATAGACTGCGGTGCGATGCACCTTAACCGACTTTTTTTATCACATTTCTACAAATACTGCGGTGCTACGCACCTCATCACTTAAAATATTACACGAACAACAATTATCTATTTTTTTTTATAGTATTCAATCCACAAAATCTTAGGTAAACTTCTTAGGTGTCTTATGTGGTTCAAAAAGTAGTTGCTTATATGTTTTAATTTATCGCACGAATGGGAGTGAATGGTTTGCGGGTTTAAATGCAGCGTCATTGTTTAAATGCAGTCCTTCGCAGCCATTTCACAGTCCTTCGCAGAGCGGCGTTTTAGAAGAGGACACAAGAGGTTTTAAACTTCGTTAAAATGGCGACTATAAGCAATTACAAAAAAGTTAAAATCTCCGCACTCGACCGAAAGCTCTTCGCACTCAACCGAAAGCTCTTTGCACTCAATTGAAAGCTCTTTGCACTCAACCGAAAGCTCTTCGCACTCAATCGAAAGCTCTTTGCACTCGACCAAAAGCTCTTTGCACTCGACCGAAAGCTCTTCGCACTCAACTGAAAGCTCTTCGCACTCAACTGAAAGCTCTTCGCACTCAACTGAAAGCTCTTTGCTCTCAATCGAAAGCTCTTCGCACTCGACCGAAAGCTCTTTGCACTCGACCGAAAGCTCTTTGCACTCAAATTTTCTAATATTATGCGAAATTATATAGAACTTGGCTAACGCCAAAAGTGAGTAGGTGCAGCGCACCCTAAATATTTGTAGTAAATATATACATAAAGTAGGTCAAGGTGCAGCGCACCGTAATTTAATGTTTTGATTATGAACATATTATACAAATTTCGGTGCGCTGCACCTACTCACATTGTATATATTCTACTAGCTACAAATATTTAG
>JBEEMU010000349.1:0-8062 GCA_041192485.1 Bacteroidota bacterium
CTACTTGTACGAGTGCGTCCATAATTTGCATTTTTTTATTTTTGCAAAAACGCTTTTCATACCCTTATTTATTGGCAGCAGCCTGCTTCGTCTTATTTGCTTTTGGCAGCAAAGGCGTAACGGGTTTATTTCCGTTGAGCAGTATTTTTTTATACTATTTTTGCTTTCGCAAAAGTGAAAAAGCCATCTCTTTTAAGCATACCTTAGCATATAGTGCGTTATTGAGCCTTACTTTTTGGGGCTTATTTGGTGCCATTTTATGGCTCATTCCCAATGCCTACCGCTATTTTAACGATTATATGTCTATTCAAGTCGTCAATAGCATTGAAAACGTGAAAACAGTTTCGTCGCATTGGTCTATCCTGTTATTCACCTTAGAACACCTAAGCACCATGCTTATTCTTGTTCTTTTGGTCGGTGTGGGGTTTTATTATAGAAATGCCAAGCAGCCGTTTATTCAGAACCTGCACTTTGCAAAACCTGAAATTTTGTGGACATTCGCCATCGCTTTAAGCGCAGTTTTGCCCATCACGGTCAGCCAAAAACAATCCGATTTTTATGCTTTGGGCTGCTATCCGTTTTTTGCAGTAAGTTGTGGGCTTTGGCTTGCGCCTGCATTTTTGTATGCACAAGAGCGTTTGGAAACTAAAAAGTTTTGGCACTATATGCCCTTAATCAATAGCGCGTTGCTTCTTGCGGGTGTTCTTCTGGTATTTCCGTATATTGGCATCACCCGAAGCCAAGAAAAAGCGGGCATTGACGATGTTGCACTTTTGGCAAAATATGCGCCGCGCACCGAAGTTATCGGTATGTGCTACGAAGTGCGGAGCGACTGGACATTTTCTTGCTATGCGATGCGTTATCATTATTTAGAATTAGATATTGTGCCTGAACGAGTCCATACCTACTACATTTTAGCAAAAAATGGCGGTGAGTTGCCCAAAACCGCCGTTTACGAGCAATTACCGATTGATTTCCAAACCATTCGTTTATACAAATTAAAGGAGTAGGATAACAAACAAGGCTACTCTAAGGTGTAAGCATACACCGTATTGTCGCAAGCACCAACTAAAACGTCTGTTCCTTTTCCGAAAAAATCGGCGATGGTGCAGCGCGTGGAAGCGTTGATTGGAAAATCGGGGTAGCGAACGCCCGTAGCGTCTAATAAATGCAAGTGTTTTTGCTTTTTTGAAAGCAAGGCAATATTATAATGCGTATTATCGCCCAATTTGACGGCAAATACGTCGTCTAATTCGTCTTCGAGGTCGGCTCCCCACCATTTTGTGAGCTGCTTATTGCGGTAGCCATACACCGACAGCTGTTTACCCGCAATCAAGACATACTCTTTTAAGCCGTCGCCTTCCACATCGATGACGGCGGCGCGTACTCGCTGCAAACCATTGCCCACGCGCAACTGCACATTCGAGCGATGCCCGTCTAAGGTCATCACATTCAACATACCCGCCGTATCGATGGCCGAAATTTTGACAGGCTCGCTTTGCGGGTCGCAGCCGATAGCTGATAGCGTCGGCGCAGTCAGCACTTTTGGCTCAAAATGCGTTCCGCCGTATCGTGTGAGCGTGTAAAGCGTTCCTTTATCGGTTATGGCAAATAAATAATCTTTGTTCTGCATTCGATAATGTTGCAACGGGCGGGCGAAATAGCCGCGCAAGGTAAGCGGACTCCAGCCGCTTAATGGCTTGCCCGACTTCAAGAAACCATACCAATTGCCATTTGCGCAAGCCAAATAAAAAGCATACTCTCGGTCGCCTTCATAGTCGATGCAAATCAAGCCATTCGTGGCAGGCGAGCCTAATGGAATAGGGTAGTTCGGCGTTGTTTTGCCGTATTGGTCTAAACAGTATATATGGTTTTTGGTATTAAAAAGGTAGTGCAAATCTTTATTTTTAAAGAAATCGACTTGGTAAATTTCCGAAATAATAGGCTGGTCTAACTGCACCGTCCAAACGATATTGCCGCTTCGGTCGATGCGGTATAGGCGGTTTTGAATGTCTTGCACGATTATTTCAAACTCGCCGTTCGAGGCGTTGCGTGTAAGGAAGGGCTGCATTCGAGCGGCAGCCTGCAATTCGGCTTTCCAAGTGAGCGAAGCGTGGCCGGCGGTTGCTGCGGCGGAAGCGGCGGCTATTTGCGGCAGCTCGTTGCCAGAAGGCTGAAAAAGGCTTTTTACTTGCAAATTGCCATTTTTTTCTTTAACAGAAATGCTTATTTGCTTAAAAACATTCCACTGCATCGCCAAATCTTGCACTTTTTGCTCACTTTTCGGCTCTGCCCTATTTTCACTATAAAAATGTTTTAATAATTGAAAACAACGGGCTGGTTTTAAGTAGATAAAAATGTTGGAATGAGAGGTAGAATGTGTTACAAAATCGATATACGAAGGGTCGGAAGCCAATAATTGATTGAAATTGTATTTGTCTATCATCACTTCGAGCGTTTGCAAGGAGTTGGCAAATACGATATAATTGTCGATTTGAACAAAATAAGGATTGTGTAAAAAATTCCAATTTGCGCCGAATAAACTGCTCGAAAAATCGGCTTTTGGCAGTCGCTGAACCGTGAAATTTTGGTATTTTACGGCTTCTTCTTTCCCTAACGATTGCGCCCACGCCGACATCGACTCGGATAGTGCGTCTTTTTCAGCCACTTTGAAACACAATACATGACTGTCTTCAAAATTGATAGACGTAGGTTCTAATAGAAAATAAGCAAAACTATTGTCTAAATGGGGCAGAAAATAGCGGTCGGCGTTCGCTTCGGAGGTGCTGCTTTTATGTTGAAATGCTTGAATTTTACCTACATTAAATTGGGCAAAAAAAGCGGTATTATCGGGCAAAATTCGTCCCAATTCGGTGTCACTTTGCGCATTATTGGCTAAAAGGTTGCTTAAAAACGCATTTTTGGGCAACGAAATGCCATTAAGCTCTAAGCCGTATTTCGACAGTGAAGGCGCAAGACACGTCCAAGTAGAAGTAGTGGAAAAAGGCTCCCAAAGGGCTTGTGCGACAGGCGACAAATACAAGCTGGCCAAGGTAGAAGAAACGTCTAAATTGGTGTAGGCAACAATAGGCTGCGTATGATTCGTGTTTTTATAGGCGGTTTGAAAACTTGCATTTTGCCAAATATTGCTGCTTGGCGAGCCGAGCTGGTCGAAGCCGTATTCTACTAAAAAAGCCTCACGAGCCGCCAAAAACACGCCTTTATAGCTGCCAATGGTAAGCGTTTGCCCGTTCAAAAACGTTAAATCGTAGAGGTCGTAGCCTTTGTAATTACGCGCATTCGGATGCCATTCTACCGCGAGTTGCGCGAGTTTTTGTAGGTCTATTTCGGTATTTTCCGTAAGGTATAAATAATCAAAATCGCTGGCTTTGCTGACTAAGGCGGCGCATAAAACCGTGTTTATCTTTGTTTTTTCGTCGGCGGTGTTTGTTTTAAGATGAAGCCCGAATCGGGTAAAAATTTGCTCGATAAGGGCTATATCGCGCCCTATTTTGCCCACGCTTTGCCAAGCCTGCAAGCCCGAATAAGGTGCGGTATTCAACAAGCTGCTTGCTTTTTCATAGCCATTCAGTTCTACCACAAATGCAGCGGTATTAGGGACGGCTTCGTAGGCGCGAATTTCGGAAAACGGTAGGCGAAAACAACCCGACCAGTAGGTCGTGCCGAATAAGCCTGTCAATACGGCTAAACTTACGAGAAAGCCCCGCAGATTAATTACTTTTAACGCTTTTAAGGCAATATTATCAAATGACACGGATATAATAGGAGGGGTTTTTACTTATTAAACAAAATACTATAACAAATTTTCATCGTGCAAAGGTACGATTTTTATTTCAATATATGATTTATTGAATATTTCCGATTTGCTCAATAATGTCGACAGCCCGCAAATAACCGCCTGCATTTTGAAGGTCGATGCTGTATTTTTGGCATTTTTTACGGTAAAAATCGTTATTCAAAATGGCCGAAACGGCGGAAAGCAAGGCTTCGGAGTTTGGTTTTGCCAAGATGCCGCAACCTAATTTTGCAAAATGTCGGGCGTTATAATCCTGTTCTATTTGTTGCGGAACCATCACCATCGGAACGCCATAATACACACTTTCATTCAAACTGTTCAAGCCTGCATGCGTCACAAAAACGGCTGCCTGCTGCAAAACATCTAACTGCGGCACTTGCTTTTTCACTACTGCGTTACGGGGTATTTCGCAGAGGTCTTCTATTTCTAAAAACTGCCCGATAGAAATAAGCAATTGATAGGGCGCGTTGGCGAAAGCCGCCATAATCGTTTTGAAAAACGCCCCGTCTTTGCCCATCAAAGTACCGAGCGACACATAAATAAGCGGCTGCTTATTCCTAAAAGCCCAGCTGAAATCCGCCGAATCGGGGCGTTTCGCAATCGAGCAGCCTACAAAATGATAGCGCGAAAGGTCGTATTGTTTGCCGAAAGGCTGAATACTTTGCGCTGTAAAAACGATATTATTTTTTTCATAATTATTAAATAATTCGACGGGCAAATGCGGCTTGAAATGATAGGTTTTCGCTAATCGATGGATAATTGCGCGGGTTTCCATAAAATATCGCCAATTAGTAAACCAGTCGTAGCATAATTTCCCTAATAATCGCCACGATGGTATTTTGCCAAGAACGGGGTCGAAGGCAAATACGACGCAAGTAGATACGGCGGGAATGTTTGCTGCTCGCCCGATGTATCGCCCCCACGAAGCCATCGAGTCGTGCAAAATTAAATCGGGCGGCGCGGCAGCGATTGTTGGTAAAATTTCGTTTGTTAGTATATCGCTAACGTGTATGAGTCGCCAAAGAATAAAAAGCATATTATCGAATTTCATGGTTTTAAAATCCTCAAAATCAATGGGATAGGCTCTAAATTCGGCACCCGTGCTGCGTATTTGATGTTCGAAATCGGGGAAACCATAGTAAATAAGCTGGTGTCCGCGCCGCACTAATTCGGCAGCGAGCGGCAAGGTTGGGTTCACATGACCGTGTGCGGGAATGTTGAAATAGACGATTTTCATAAAAACAAGTAAAATTTATTTTGCAAATGTACCGCTTTTTTATAATTATTTCTTTATTTTTAATGACAAAAATACATCTATTCTCAAAAAAGCCCTATATTTGCATCGTATTACTAAATTCACATTCACATTCACATCTTTATTTCTATGAAGAAAACACTTAATCTTGTATTTGCTATTTTTATAGCTATCAGCGCCCTTATCAACGCAGCTTCGGCGCAGCACAAAGCAATGCCCGAACGACGCGCCTCGCCTGCGACAGATACCGCTGCTATGCAGTTGGTTACGATGACGGACGGCACAAAGTTGACAGGCCGAATTCTGTCGATGGATACCGAAAGCGTTACGATAAAAGTTAACGGCATAGAAAAGCCCGTTACTTTAAATCGCAAAATGATAAACTCTATTCAAACGACGGTCGAAACAGAGTTTGATGCGGAGCATCGCGGTGCAGTTGGTTTACTATCTACGCAAACAGCCTTTATGATTAAAAAAGGGCATGGCGTGTATGAAAACGTAGATGTTATAGTGGCTAATCACGTTGATTTTGGTATCTCTGACAACGTCAGTGTCGGGATGGGCTTCGACTTTCTTTTTGTCAGAGGGCAGTTAAAAGTTGGTGGTAAAATTGCTAAAAATATCCATGCCGCTTTCAATATTTCTGCGGCAACGACCCCAGCTTTTACTACCTCTACCTATAACGGCTATACGCAAAACTCAACTGGAAATTGGTTTGCGAATGGGCAGGGCTTGTTTACATTTGGTAATCCCGACCGCTTTTTTAATGCAGGCATCGGTGTAGCCCTTTTAGGCTCTGGCAATGCGAACGCTAGTCAAAGCTCAACGATATCTATCACGCTTGGCGGCTTCACGCGTATCAATAATCATTGGGGTTTTATGTCGGATAATATTATATTTCCGGGGCAAACAACCACTGGCAATGGCTATACAATAAATACGTCAGCTTTTATAGGAACGGCGGGCGCACGTTATTTAGGTCGTAATGCTTCTTTTGATTTTGGGCTTTCCGCTATTTCTACTGCCACGAAAAATAGTAATTCTTATAACGGCAACCCCTATTCTTCACAGGCTACATCGAGTACCTACACGCTTATCTTACCCTATTTGGGCATGAAGGCTTATTGGTAGGAACAACGGAACGTGTTTAAAATAATGAGTTCCGCGCCCATATACCGAAAGGTATATGGGCGTTTTTGTAGGGAATTAGGTCTGTGTTCCGATTGGCAACAAGCCGCAGAAGCCGCCTACCTATACATCATAGATTTAAGGCTTGGGCTAAACTTTTCCACACCGCATCGTCGGGCAGCGGCGCATGAAAGGTCAAGGCTTCATTCGTTCCTGGGTTGATAAACCGCAATTCGTAGGCGTGTAAATGAATGCTGCGGTCGGCGTTTGCGCGGCGTGCGCCGTATTTCACATCGCCTTTTACGGGGCATCGGATAGCCGCAAGTTGCGCTCTGATTTGATGATGTCTGCCCGTAAGCAAGCGTATTTTCCAAAACGTATAATTATCGCTATTGCCCACAATTTCATATTGCAAAACAGCCCGCTCGGTGTTTGGTTTTTCTTCTTTATAGGCTTTTGAAACATTGGTTTCGCCGTTTCCTTTTTTTATAAAATGCACCAATTCATCAGACAGTTTTTCGGGCGCGTCTTTTGTGGCAGCAAAGTATATTTTTACGGCCGTTCGCGCTCGAAACTGCTCGTTGAGTGCCGCAGCTGCCGATTTTGTTTTTGCCAAAAGCACCAAGCCGCTTACGGGGCGGTCAATGCGGTTGATAGGCAGCAGCGTTAGTTTACAATACTGCTCTAAAAGCGTGATGAGCGGCATATCATTTGTCGGGTCGGCCTGCACGGGCATTCCTGTAGGCTTGTTTGCCACCACAAATTGATGGTTTTGAAAAACGATTAAATCAGATATTTTATCTGTCATTATATATATTTCTTGTTTTAAAAATAAAAACAGACACAGGATTTCGGTAGCTGAAACCCTGTGTCTGCGACAATGGAAAATGAATAAGCAATTTAGCTTTTTACAAAAAGAAAGCCAAAATACTTATTTTTTCACTACTTGTGTGTGCGAAAGCGTGTCGTGCCAGCCGCCGCCCTCTGCGCCTAAGAACGAGAAAGCTTCGAACGGAATCATACGGCAAAGCGTTCTTAGCGCAATTGTGCCTGCACTTGGCTGCTGCCCATCTTCGCCTACAACCTGCGTTTTAAGAAGCATTTTGCCGACTGTTTGGCCAGTCATCGTTTCCATAATGACGTAGTAAGCGAACATCGTTAGAATACCAATTGCTAACGAGGTGACAATGCCACTTGTCGAGCTAACATCGGGAGGCATGATAGCGTCGCGTACCATACCAACGACGAAGAGTACCAATTGGTCAATAGACTTGTATCGAGTTGGTTATGAGCCGTTTATAAAATGACAATGTATAAGTATTTGATAATAAGTCAATTAAAGTACCTATCTTTGTGGGAAAATTGAGGTTCAAAAAATAAAGAAAATGAAACCAAATATAGATCAATTAAAAAGCGACCGAGAATGGCGCGGGGTACTAGGTATTCCAGAAAATAAATTTCGTAATCTACTCATTATGTATGAGATAGAATATAAAAAGGTGTATGGTGTTCCTATCGAATTAGTGCATGAACGCTTAGATATCGACAACCCCTTGCTGTGTAGATACAAAGTATGTTTATTTTTCACGTTGTTTCAGCTAAAGTCAGGTTTGACCTACGATGTACTTGGCTTCCTGTGGGGAAGCAATATGAGTACCGCTCAACGCAACTTCGTTAGTTGCCTTTCTATTCTCGGAGGTGCGTTAAGTAACGGTGGCTATATGCCAAAACGGTCGTTTGAAAATGCGGACGATTTGAATAATTTTTTGGCTGCTGAAACAGATTTAATTTTAGACGGGACAGAGTTCCCCGTAGAGCGTCCTGCCGATAAAGATAAACAAAAAGCAATCTATAGTGGTAAA
>JBEEMU010000350.1:0-3149 GCA_041192485.1 Bacteroidota bacterium
GAAAACGACTATACAATATGGGGTGCAGGTAGGCGTGCAAGACGAGCCTACGGTCGTGCAGTTTCATTATGCAAATCCCAAATTATTGAGTACCGTAACAGGGCTGCCACACCCTGACGGAACGGCTGCCGAAACGCCGAATAATACGAATATGGCAAATGCCGAAAAAGTAGGCACTATATGGGGTATGGCTTACCAGAAAGAAAGTAAAAAATTGTTTGCAGCGGCATTCATGCGGCGCGGCGCGATGTATGGTACGC
This sequence comes from Bacteroidota bacterium, assembly GCA_041192485.1. GTDB lineage: Bacteria > Bacteroidota > Bacteroidia > Chitinophagales > Saprospiraceae > JBEEMU01. Next base: position 261 of record JBEEMU010000350.1, read on the forward strand.
TCGGCACGGGCGGTATTTATATGATAGACAATGCTGATGCGGTCAGTTTTACGCCTACCGCAAGTCGTACTTTTATCGATGTAAAAACCATTGGTATCCCGACAGGTACCGACCCGCACCCACAACCCTCCTCGCCTACGGCAAACAGTGCCCTTGATTTGTCGGTCTGTGATGGTGTCGCTTTTGCGAGTACTTGCAAAATAGGCATCGGCGATATAGACCTTTCGGAAGATGGAAAAGATATGTTTCTGGTTAATCTTGCCAATAGAACCGTTTATAAAATAAGAATAAATAACCCAGCAACCGTGCCTACGGCTACCGATGTAACGGCTTACACGACGGCACCTTGGTTGGCAACGCCGCCCTGTACGAATGGGGTCGCGCGACCGTTTGGCTTGAAGGTGTATAGAGGAAAACTGTATGTCGGCGTGGTTTGCTCCGCCGAAAATGCAGGGGGCGTAACCAATAATTTATATGCCTTAGTCTATCAATTAGACTTAGCAACGAATGTGTGGAATACGACACCTGTGATTAATCAGCCACTGAATTATACAAAAGGGATTGCCTATGGCGGCGGGGCGGCACACGGCACACAATGGTATCCTTGGTTTGATTATATGACCGACCCAGGTACGGCTATCACAAATTACCCTTATCCTACACCAGTGGTATCGGGTATTGAATTTGATGTAAATGGCGATATGATTATTGGCTTGATGGATAGAACAGGGCATCTATTCGGTTCGGGTACTTTATTGGTTAACTCGAGTGGCAATTGCATCTCTGACCCTGCCCGAAGCTATGGCCCTTATATATCGGCTACCTCGGGCGGCGATATATTGCGTGCAGCTAAAACGGGTGCTTCTACTTGGACGATGGAAAGCAATGGCCACTGTGGTAGTGTCACTACTTCGGGCGCGGGGAACGGACAAGGTATTGGGGGCGGCGAATTTTATACAGGCGAATTTTTGGGTGGCGGTGCAAATGCGCATCAAGAAACATTTGTCGGCGCATTAGCAATACAGGCGGGAAAAGGGCAGGTGTTGGGAACTACCTTTGACCCCTTCGGATACGATTCGGGTGGGGTACACTTTTTTGATAATACCACGGGCGATGGCAATTTGCGCTATGAGGTGTATCCGCCGCGCACGGCACCGAATGCGGGTAAGGGAAACGGTTTGGGCGATGTGGAGTTACTTAACCCTCCCGCGCCTATAGAAATAGGCAACCGTGTGTGGACAGACACTAATAAAAACGGTGTGCAAGATGCCGACGAAGCTGGTATTAGTGGTGTAGCCATTAATATCTATAAAGTGGGTACGCAGGTTGGTACGACGACGACTGCCGCCGACGGCACTTGGTATTTTAATAATAGCAATGTGACGATGGGCGGCGCGGCAGGGCTTTTGCCGAATACTGCCTATACCATTCGTATCGCAGCAGCCTCTATACCAAGTGGTCAGGTAGTTACGGTGGCGAATGTAGGCGGTGCTGGCCAACCCGACGTGCGCGATAGCGATGCCAGTATGGTGGCTGGCAATGCAGAAATCGCTTATACAACAGGTGTAGCAGGCCAAAATGACCACACCTTAGATATAGGTTTTGCTACGCCTCTCCCTATTTGCGTGGGCGAATCTTATACACTTACAGTACCCGCAGGCAATACAGGGGAATGGTATAAAGATGGTGTGGCTACGGGGAATACGACTGTAAGCTATATCGTAAGCACCGCAGGTGTGTATGATTTCCGCGGAGTGCCAGGCAGTTGTACCATGAGCAGTTGTACTAACGTTATTTTTGTGAATGGCGCGTGTGCCACTATTGGTAATTACGTCTGGAACGACACGAACGCAAACGGCACACAAGACGAGCCTACTTCGGCAGGTATCAACGGTATTGCGGTGGAGCTTTGGAAGGAAACGGCTATAGGTAGTAACTCTTACGCCCTTCTTCGCAGCACGACTACGGCGAATGACGGCAGTGGCATCCCCGGCTATTATTTATTTAACGTAAGTGAAGCGGCTAATTATAAGGTGAAGTTTCCGACTGCCTACGGCACAAAAATACTTACGACACAAACCGTTACTGCGGCTACCGATACTAATTCAGATGCCGATGCTGCCACGGGTTTTAGCCCAGCATTTGCGATAAACCCTACGGGAACGGGTGTTGCAAAAGATAATTTGACGATTGATGCGGGCTTTACTTGCCTCGGCGGTTGTGTCCCTGTGACGGTCGTGAAGCATTGAGGTTGTCCGTGGTACATGCTTCGTGGTTCGTTGTCCGTGGTTCGTGGTTCGTGTAGGATAGAAACACGGGTTTAAAGGATTTGTCATGGATTGATAAGAGTTTTTTTAGTAAGGAATGGGTAATTAGCTGCTGTATGACAAAGGGCGCAAGTAGTGTTTAAAACACTGCTTGCGCCCTCTTCTTGCGTCCTCTTTTAACTTCCGCTCTGCGAGAAAGGCTGCGGTAAGGCTGCGGTAAGGCTGCGTTTAAAAAATAGTTCCGCGTTTCAAAACTATTTAAACAGGTACAAACTATTTATAAATTAAAAATAAAAAATATATACAAAACCTTTAAAAATAGTATGCGCGGTGCAACCTGTATAGGCTTTATTGCGTCAATTAAGGCATGGTGTTATCAATCCTAAGCACCTGCGGCAAAATAAACACAGGTATAATTGAACCAGAGCTTCCTATTTAACAGGGCTTCAAAACCGTGATTATTTATATATATTTATATACTACTTACTGTGTTTATTCTATCTAAGGAAAGAAGAAGAAATAAGTAGAGCCAAAATTTCGTGCAGGATTTTGGCTAAAAACAAGGCAAATTTTGAGTTCAACGCAGCGCGTTGTACGAAAAATTTAACGCAGTTTTTAGGCA
>JBEEMU010000351.1:0-3137 GCA_041192485.1 Bacteroidota bacterium
TGCCTAAAAACTGCGTTAAATTTTTCGTACAACGCGCTGCGTTGAACTCAAAATTTGCCTTGTTTTTAGCCAAAATCCTGCACGAAATTTTGGCTCTACTTATTTCTTCTTCTTTCCTAAGTGATGCTGCAAAAAATAATTTTTTGAAAAAAATGTACAAAAATCATAATAAAAACCATAAAATCTAATTTTTTGTTGTCTATTTGCATTGTAATTTTCAAGCAATACATGTTATAAAATAGGGCAAAGAAACAATCCAAAGTTATGATAAGCAACCTTTCAGTACTTGTAGCTGCGCTACTACTTTCTCAAAGCCTATTGTCTCAAACGCCTTTAGAAGTTAAAAAATTAGCGGATTTTGACCGTACTTGTATTGACAGTGCATCTGTCATTTTTGAGGGCCTCTATTTGAAAACAGAACGTACACCTCCTACGACCGTAGTTTTTACTATTCGGAGTTACGTCGCATCGTAGCAGAAAAAGAGGCGATAAAAAAGCCCGAAGCCGCCCGAAGCGAGCTCGCCGTAAATTTAACAGGAAAGGCAATTAATTAAAATTTTTCGGGCGGCATTTTTGAATTTGATGTAGTTTTACAAAGCACGCAGGTAAAATATCTACCTGCATACCATTTGCTTATCGATTACAATACCAATATATTCGATGCTAATTTGGCTTGCTACACGCCCGATGTTGCACCCACAAATACTAAGTTATGGGTGGATGCAGGTGCAACCTTTCCAACGAATAGTTACGACTACCAATATCTGTTCCGATAGCTAAACAGACGAGAGCGTTCTATCCTTTTTTCTGATTCCACTTAAAATTCCAAGTAATCGACGGGATAATCGGAAAAAGAGTGATTTGGTAATTTTTAATAGAAAAAGAGCCTGTTTTTTGGTCGACAACGGCATCGTAATAGGTTGCAAACTGGTTCCAGTTGTCATACACATTATAAATAGAAAAATTAAAAGACGATTCGTAGTTTTTACGTTGCCATTTCAGTGGCGTGTAATTGACCGAAATATCGGCACGGTGATAGGCGGGTGCGCGGGCGGCATTGCGCGGGCCGTAGTTTTGTTGTAAATTGCCGTTTATCAAATAAAAACTTTCCACTTGCGTGAATGCGTTGCCCGTGCCGTAAATGAAGACCATGCCAAAGTCCCATTCTTTATCTAACTCATAGTTCAAGGCTAGGGAAATGTCGTGCGTTCGGTCATATTTTGTGGCAAACCACTCGCCATTTTGAATAGCGGGCATACTGCGCTCGGTGCGCGAAATAGTATAACCTAACCAGCCGCTAAACTTGCCTGTTCGCTTTTTTAAGAAAAATTCTGCGCCATAAGCTCGCCCAATACCATACACAAATTGAAGTTCGCGGTCTTGTTTTATCTGTCGAACAAACGATTCGCCAAATTCTATTTGGTTTTTCATATCTTTATAATATAATTCTACGGAGGTTTCGTAATCGTTATTATGAAAATTTTTAAAATAACCTACCGCATACTGCGTCGCATCTTGCGGTTTTGTCCGCTCGGTAGAGGGCGACCATAAATCGCTCGGAAAGGTAGAATTCGAGTTTGCGACCAAGTGAATGTATTGTTTGTTCACCGAAATTCCGCCTTTTAGCGACGAATTATTTGTGAGGGCGTAGCGCATACTAAACCGCGGTTCCAAGCCCGAATACGTTTTTACCTCTTCGCCGTTTGCATATTCTTTGCCGTCTATATTAGAGGTGTAAGGGCCAACTTGTCGGAAAGCGGAAGCTCGCAAGCCAATATTTACCGCAAATTTGCTGCTCACTTTCCAATCGTCCTGCACATAGACAGCGGCTTCGTGTCCATATTTATTTTCGGGCGAAACCGTATATACGTTATCGAGTGTTGTAATTACCGATTTATTAGGTATAAATGTATGAAAAATATAATCTGTACCAAATTCTATTTGATGATTATTATTTAAAAAATAGCCAAACGAAACTTTGCCCGAAAGGTCGCGAACGCCCGAAAACATATTAAAATTGAAGTTCGAGGTTTTTTGCTCCAAGCCTACGCCGAATTTATAATCATTATAAATCGTCGTGACATTCATAAATAATTTATTACTAAAAACGTGATTCCAGCGAAGCGTTCCCGTGGCATTGCCCCAGTCCATATTGAAGTGAAAGTCGCGCTGTTTCTGCACATAGTCCAATAAGTCGCGTCCGAAATAGCCGCTTGCAAAAATATGGTCTTTCGCGCCCAATTCAAGGTTTATTTTTGTATTTAAATCATAAAAGTTATAATTTGTGCCTTCGGCTGCGCCGCCTTTCAAAAAAGGTTGCGCAATATCGAAGGCATACGTCCGCCGCCCCGAAACCAAAAACGACGATTTTTCTTTTGCAATAGGTCCTTCTACCGTCAAACGCGAGGCTATTAAGCCTATGCCGCCCTGCACGGCAAAGCCGTGCGAATTGCCGTCGCGCATTTGCACATCAACCACCGACGATAAGCGTCCGCCGTATTGCGCAGGCATATTTCCTTTCAAAAGTTTGGTATTTTTAATAGCATCGGAATTAAAAACGCTGAAAAAGCCCAATAAATGCCCGGTATTATACACGGTTGCTTCGTCTAAAAGCACCAGATTTTGGTCGGGGCCGCCGCCGCGCACATAAAAGCCCGCGTTCCCTTCGCCTGCACTCATCACGCCTGGCAAGAGTTGCAGGGTTTTCAAAATATCTACTTCGCCGCCTAATGCAGGCAGTTTTTTGACGGTTTCCATCGGCAATTCTGCCACACCCATTTGTGTGCTTTGCACGTTTTTGTCTTCTATTGTGCTTTTTATCACAACCTCTTGCATCTGCAAACCCTCGCCTAATTCAATATTCAGCGTTTGATTTTGCCCAATATCCAGGTCTTTTTCCACATCAGCATAGCCCACAAACGACGTGACTATGGTGTGTTTTCCTGCTTTTAGCGTAAGCGAAAAAAAGCCGTAATTATTCGTTGCCGTGCCAATACTCGGGTCGCTTTTGTCATAAATACTTGCGCCAATAAGCGTTTCGCCCGACGACTTATCGCGCACATAGCCGCTTATCGTAAAATTTTGGGCAGCAAGCGCAGTTGTTATAAACGAGAAAACAGAAATAAATAGAAATTTGT